>DATABK010000028.1:0-5809 GCA_036259695.1 Actinomycetes bacterium
CGCGGATCGCGGCGGCGCCCACGGCCGGGTCGGTCCGGTGGGCGAGGTGGGCATGCCCCTCGAGCATTTGGACCCGGGCGCCGGGGATCGCCGCCGCGGCCACGTCCTCATCGGTCAGGCCGACGACCCCGGGCAGAACCAGCGGCGGCCCCTGGCCGCCGGCCCAGACTGCCAGCGGGGTCCCGTCGGCCGACCGGACCTCCACCGCCACCTCCCGGTCCCGGCTAGCGTCGCCTGCGACGCCGCGACCCGCCGGTGGTGCGTGGCTCCCATTGGAACTTGCGGACCGCCATCAGCAGTCCGGCCACACCCCAGAGGGCCAGCACGGCCAGGTGGTCCCATTGCCAGCCGGTGCCGGTGGCGAACGGGTTGAAGGTCTCCTCCAGGGCCAGGGCGAAGTGTTTCACGGGAAACACCGAGCCGACCGCCCGGAGCCAGGCCTGGGCGGTGTCCATGGGGAAGAACAGGTCGGAGATGAACGCCACCGGCAGGACGGTGAAGTTGGCCACGATCGGGGCCGCCTCGCCGTTGGGGACCAGGGCGGCCACGGCCATGCCGAGAGCGCAGAAGCAGGCCGAGCCGAGCAGCAGGGTCGCCACCGCGGCCGGGAGCATCCGCCAGATGATCTCGACGTCGAACAGGACCACGCCCACCCCGACCATCACCACCGCGCTGGCCACCGAGAACCAGACCGAGGAGAGGATCCGGGCGGCCACGTAGATCCAGGCCGGCAGGGGGGTGCCGCGGACGCGCTTGAGGATGCCCATGTCCCGGTTCATGGCCACCCCGGTGACCAGCCCGGTGTAGCAGGTCGAGACGACCGCGAAGGCCAGCAGCCCCGGGGTGAGGAACTGCACGTAGGGGATGCCGCCACGGGCCTCCAGCGTCTGGCCGGAGTTCAGCGACCCGAACAGCAGCAGGAACATCAGCGGCAGGGCGAGCGCGAAGAAGGCCGAGAACGGGTTGCGCAGGAACAGCCGGTTCTGGTGGCGGACCTGGCGCAGCAGCAGCGCCCCGGTGGCCGGCCGGGTGCCGGCGCGGGTCGCGGTGCTCACGGGTCGCCCCCAGCAGGCGGGCCGCCCTCCGCAGGCGGGTCGCCCCCGACCGCCCGGTCCCCGCCGGTGAGGCGCAGGTACACGTCCTCGAGCGAGGGGCGGGTCACGGCCAGGCCCTCCAGCTCGCCCCCGCGGGCCAGCGCCCAGCCGGTCAGGGCGTGCAGGAGGCCGGTCGGGGCCTCGGTCCGCAGCACCACCCGGCCGTCGTCCAGCCGCGGCCGGGCCGGCCCGAGGGGCGGCAGGTCGCTCAGGCCGGCGCCGCCGGGGAGCCGGAAGCTGATCTCGGCCTCGGCCACGTCGCGGCCTCCGAGCGAGGCCGGGCTGCCCTCGGCCACGATCCGGCCCGCGGCCAGGATGGCCACCCGGTCGGCCAGGTTCTGGGCCTCGTCCATGTAGTGGGTGGTGAGCAGGATGGTCTTGCCAAGGGCGCGCAGGCTGTCGATCAGCTCCCAGGAGCGCCGCCGGGCCGAGGGGTCGAAGCCGGTGGTCGGCTCGTCGAGGAAGATCAGGTCGGGGTCGCCGACGATCCCCAGGGCCAGGTCGAGGCGGCGCTGCTGGCCGCCCGAGAGCGTCCGGCAGCGGGCGTCGCGCTTGTCGCCCAGGCCGACCAGCTCGATGACCTCGCCCGGGTCGCGGGGGTGCGGGTAGTAGCCGCCGAACAGGCCCACGACCTCGGCGACGGTCAGCTCGCGGTCGATCCCGGCCGACTGGAGCACGATCCCGATCCGCTCCCGCAGCTCGCGCCCGCCGGAGGCCGGGTCGACGCCGAGCACCTCGACCGACCCGGCGCTGCGATCCCGGTAGCCCTCGAGGATCTCCAGGGTGGTCGTCTTGCCGGCCCCGTTGGGCCCCAGCAGGGCGAAGCACTCGCCCTCCACCACCTCGAAGCTGATCCCCGCCACCGCTTCGGTCGTCCCGTAGACCTTCCGGAGGCCGTCGACCCGGATCGCCGCCATCGCCCTACCGCCCCGTACTCCTTGTCGAGGTCCTTAACCTGGATAACCTTTGCCATAGTCCCTGATCCATGTGGGGGGAGCTCGCTCCCCCACGGCCCCCCAAAGAGCGCCTGTGCCATGGTCGGCCCCAACTGTAGTCTCGGGGCCATGAACCGACGACCCGAGCCGGAGGCGGTGCGAGCGGCCGCGGTGGCGGCGGTGGAGGCGTTCGTGGCCGACGCCGGCGTCGATGCCGAGGAGCTGGGCGACGGGCGCTGGTTCCTGCGCCTGGCCGGCGAGCGCAAGCTCGGCATCGGCGTCCACCTGGCCGTGGGGGACCGGACCCTGCGGGTGGAGTCGTTCTTCATGCGCGCCCCCGAGGAGCAGCGCGAGCGGCTCTACCGCGACCTGCTGCTGCGCCAGGCGACCAGCTACGTGCTCCGGTTCACCCTGGACGAGGCCGGCGACCTGTTCCTGGTCGGACAGGTCCCGCTGCGGGCGGTGACCGCCGAGGAGGTCGACCGGGTGGTCGGCTCGGTCCTCGATCTCGCCGATGCCGCCTATTTGCCCGCGGTGGAGATTGGGTTCGCATCGAGCATTGCCGCCGAAAAAGCATGGCGGGCTCGCCTGGCCGAGGGCTCCGCCCGTTCACCGGAAATTCCATCGGAGTAATTCTACACGCCCCTAGCAGCACATACGCGTCTGACCTGCGGAAACGGTGCCTTGACGCGGCACCGGCCGCCTTCTAGATTCCGCTTCGCCCCGAGGGGCCGACGCGGTAGGACTGGGAAATCCGGATCGGAGTTCCCGCTGGAAGGGCCGACGGGTCCGGACGGCGCGTCGCGGAGGATGGGTACGCGCAACCTGTCGTCTCGCGGCGAGGTCCAAGCGGCCTCTGGGTCGTAGGACGGGACTTTCGCGAGTCGTTCTCGGGAAGGCCACGGGAGTTCCTCGGGGCGCCGATGACCCCCAGGGGCCCAATCGGCCGGGAGCAGGCGGGCTTGCCCGCCGGTCAACCGGACGGGGTTCCTGGGGGTCGTCACTTTGTTTTCGCCCGGCTGTCCCGTGGCCCGTAGACTCAAGCCTCAGTACCCCCGCAGGTTCGGAGGCGCCCATGTCGATCACCCTCACGCAAGAGACCGTCGTGACCGAGATGGCCAGGCCCGAGGGCAGGAAGGCCCTGCTGCTGGTGATGGACGGGCTCGGCGGCTACCGCACCGCCGAGCGTGGCTCCGAGCTCACCGAGGCCAACACCCCGAACCTCGACCGGCTGGCCGGCGAGGGCTCCCTCGGCCTGCACGACCCGGTCACCCGGGGCGTCACCCCCGGGTCGGGCGCCGGCCACCTCGGCCTGTTCGGCTACGACCCGCTCGCCTACGAGATCGGCCGGGGCGCCCTGTCGGCGGCCGGGATCGGCTTCGAGCTCCATCCCGGCGACGTCGCCGCCCGGGTCAACTTCTGCACCCTGGACGAGAACGGGATCATCACCGACCGCCGGGCCGGGCGGCTGCCCACCGAGGAAGCGGCCGCCATCTGCGACCTGCTGGCGCGGGAGATCAAGCTCGACGAGGCCGAGTTCTTCCTCCAGCCCGAGCGGGAGCACCGCGGCCTGCTGGTCCTGCGCGGCCCCGGCCTCGACAAGGACCTGAACGACACCGACCCCCAGGTCACCGGCGTGCCCCCGCTGGAGCCGCAGGCCAGGACGGCCGAGGCCCGCCCCACCGAGCGCCTGGTCAAGCAGATCCTCGACCGGGCCCGGACCCTGCTGGCCGGCCGGGAGCGGGGCAACTTCCTGCTCCTGCGCGGCTTCGACAGCCTCAAGGACCTGCCCAGCTTCCCCCTCCGCTACCAGGTCAAGGCCCTGGCCATCGCCGCCTACCCGATGTACGTGGGCATCTCCCGGCTCCTCGGCTTCGACACCCACCAGGTCGAGGGCGCGGCCAAGGAGGAGGTCGACGCCCTGGCCGAGCTCCTGCCCGACCACGACTTCGTGTTCATGCACATCAAGAAGACCGATTCGGCCGGCGAGGACGGCGACTTCGAGCGCAAGGTCCAGGCCATCGAGGAGGTCGACGCCCTGATCCCGCGGATGCTGGAGGCGGGGGTCGAGGTCATGGCCGTCACCGGCGACCACTCGACCCCGGCCCAGATGGCCGCCCACTCCTGGCACCCGGTCCCGGTGCTGCTGTGGGGCGGCACCGCCGCCGCCGACGGCCTCCCCGGCTTCGACGAGGTCAACTGCCGCCAGGGCTCCCTCGGCCGCTTCGAGGCCAAGCACCTCCTGCCCCAGCTGCTGGCCGCCGCCGGCCGCCTGGCCAAGTACGGCGCATGAAGGGCGTCATCCTGGCCGGGGGAACCGGCAGCCGGCTGCACCCCCTCACCCGGATCACCAACAAGCACCTGCTGCCCATCTACGACCGGCCGATGGTCACCTACGCCATCGAGACGCTGGTCTCGGCCGGGATCACCGAGCTCATGGTGGTCACCGGGGGCACCCACGCCGGCGAGTTCCTGCGGCTGCTCGGCAACGGCCACGAGTACGGCATCGACCGGCTGCTCTACGCCTACCAGGAGCGGCCGGGCGGCATCGCCGAGGCCCTCGGGCTGACCGAGCGCTTCGTCGACGGCGACCGGGTGGTGGTCATGCTGGCCGACAACGTGGTCGAGCGCAGCCTGCGCCCGGCCGTGACCAACTTCCTGGCCCAGCCGTCGGGGGCCCGCATCGTCCTGGCCAAGATCGACGACCCGGCCCACCTGCGCCACCTCGGCGTCCCCGAGCTGGACGACGGCGGCCGGGTCCTCCGCATCCTCGAGAAGCCCGACGACCCGCCGAGCAACTACGTGGTCACCGGGATCTACTTCTACGACGAGCACGTCTTCGACGTGATCCCGACCCTGGAGCCGTCCGGCCGGGGCGAGCTGGAGATCACCGACGTCAACAACTGGTACGTGGAGCGCCGGGCCATGGAGTACGACGTCCTCGACGGGTTCTGGGGCGACGCCGGCGAGTCGATCGACGCCTACTACGAGGTCAACGACTTCGTCCGCGTCCACGGGGCCAACAAGGACTGAAACGTCCGTATTGTGCGTCGCCGCCCTCGGGTGCGGTAGAACCTTGCGCTGTTCGCGCCAGCACCCCGCCCCAGCCCGAGGAGCGTGCCGCCTGTGGCCTCCGCCGGACCACCCCTGATCACCGGGATCGTCGCCACCGACAAGTGGCTGACACGGTTCCGGACGATCCTGGTCGCTGTCCTCGGCGCGACCGTCCTCGGCATCGCCTGCCTGGCCTTCTACACCAGCTTCGAGGCGATCCGGGACTACGCGGTCCGCTCCAACGGCATCGCCCCCGAGCACGGCTGGGCCGTCCCCCTGATGGTTGACTCCTTCATCGTGGTCGCCCTCGGGGCCGACCTGTGGTTCACCACCACCAAGGCCCGCCGGGCCTGGTGGGAGGTGTGGTGGCCCAAGCTGCTGCTGGCCGGGGCGGCCGGCGTCAGCTTCATTCTCAACGTCGCCCACGCCGAGCCGACCGTGGCCGCCCGCGAGGGCGCCCTGATCCCGCCGGCCGCCCTGGTGCTCGGGGTCGAGCTGCTGATGATGGTGCTGCGGCGGGCCACCACCCTGCGCGCCACCCGGCTCCAGGTCGAGGCCGAGGCCGCCCAGGAGGCGGCCATGACCGCCCCCCTGGCCCGGATCCAGATCGAGGCCATGCGCCGGCCCCGCCGCACCGAGGAGCCGCCCGGGACCGGCGTCGCCGCCCCGCCGGCCCGGTCTGCCCCGGCCGAGCCAAAGGCCGGGGCGCTGCCCCGGCCCGCGGCC
>DATABK010000029.1:0-2578 GCA_036259695.1 Actinomycetes bacterium
CCTGCCGGAGGTCCCGCGATGCCGCGCCGCCCCACCCGTGCCCTGCTGGCCGCCCTCCTCACCGCCCTCTGCCTGGTCACCGCCACCATCCCCGCCCTGGCCGGCGACCGCCCTCAGCCGGTCAAGCAGCCGACCGCCACCGGCACCGGCGGGGCCATCGCCACCGTCGACCTGGACGCCTCGGCGGCCGGCCTGGAGGTGCTGCGCAAGGGCGGCAACGCGGTCGACGCCGCGGTCGCGGCCGCGGCCACCCTCGGGGTCACCGAGGCCTACTCGGCCGGCATCGGCGGCGGCGGGTTCATGGTCATCTACCTGGCCGGCCAGCGCCGGGTGGTCACCATCGACGGCCGCGAGACCGCCCCGGCGGCCTTCCGCGAGGACAGCTTCATCGACCCGGCCACCGGCGAGCCCATCCCCTTCGCCGAGCGGGTCACCAGCGGCCTCGGCGTCGGCGTGCCCGGCACGGTCGCGACCTGGCAGCGGGCCCTGCGCCGGTACGGCACCCGGCCCCTCGGCAAGCTGCTGGCCCCGGCCATCCGGGTCGCCGAGCGCGGCTTCGTGGTCGACCAGACCTTCTCCGACCAGACGGCCGTCAACGCCGCCCGCTTCGCCGCCTTCCCGGCGACCGCCGAGCTGTTCCTGCCCGGCGGGGCGCCCCCGGCGGTCGGGTCGGTGCTGCGCAACCCCGACCTGGCCGACACCTACCGGCTGCTGGCCCGCCGCGGCACCTCCGCGTTCTACCGGGGCCGCATCGCCGAGGCGATCGCCGACACCGTCCAGGACCCGCCGGTCGATCCCGCCTCGACCCTGAACGTCCGGCCCGGCCTGATGACCGAGGCCGACCTGGCCGCCTACCGGGCCCTGGACCGGCCCCCGACCCGGGTCCGCTACCGCGGTCACCAGGTCTACGGTATGGGCCCGCCGTCCAGCGGCGGCTCCACCGTCGGCGAGGCCCTCAACATCCTCGAGGGCTACGACCTGGGCGCCGGCTCCCGCACCGAGGCGCTGTTCCGCTACCTGGAGGCCTCCCGGCTGGCCTTCGCCGACCGCAACCGCTGGGTCGGCGACCCCGACTACGTCGACGTGCCCCTGCGCGGGCTGCTCAGCCAGAGCTTCGCCGACGAGCGGCGCTGCCTGATCGGGGAGCGGGCCAATGTGAGCCCGGTCCCGCCCGGCGACCCGTTCCCGCCGTTCGGGCCCGGCTGCCCGGCCGGCGGAGCCGCCGTGGCCAGCCCGGCCGAGCGGCCGGCGACCACCCACCTGTCGGTGGCCGACCGCTGGGGCAACGTCGTCAGCTACACCCTGACCATCGAGCAGACCGGCGGCAGCGGCATCGTCGTCCCCGGGTACGGGTTCCTGCTCAACAACGAGCTGACCGACTTCAACCCCGAGCCGCTGTTCGAGGGCGTGCCCGACCCCAACCTGCCCGCCCCCGGGAAGCGGCCCCGGTCCTCGATGAGCCCGACCATCGTGCTCCGCGACGGCCGGCCGGTGCTGGCCATCGGGTCCCCGGGCGGGGCCACGATCATCACCACCGTGCTCCAGATCCTTCTGGAGCACCTGGACCTGGGCCGCAGTCTGCCCGAGGCGATCGCCGCCCCCCGGGTCTCCCAGCGCAACAGCGACCCCGGCGACGCCGAGCCGGCCTTCCTGGCCAGCCCGGAGGCGGCCGCCCTCCAGGCCCTGGGTGAGCAGTTCCGCCCGGCCCCGGCGACGGCCCCGCTGCCGTCGGAGATCGGGGCCGCGGCCGGGATCGCCTTCGGCCGCCACGGCCGCATGCAGGCCGCCGCCGAGCCGGTCCGCCGGGGCGGCGGCAGCGCCCTGGTCGTGCACCCCCGATGACCCCCAAGGAGGCCCCATGCCAGGAACGTCGGGACGAGTCAGCCGCCGGAGCTTCCTCAAGGCCTCGGGCACGGCCGGGGCGGCCGGGGCGCTTGCCTCGGCCGGTACCGTGGCCAACGCCGACGGGGCCATGGCCGCGCCCGGCCACGACGTGCCGTCGTTCCCGTTCGAGGAAGCCACCATCGCCGAGCTCGGTGCGGCAATGGCCTCCGGGCGGCTCAGCTCGCGGCGGCTCACCCAGGCCTACCTGCGGCGCATCCGCCGCATCGACCTGTCGGGGATCAAGCTCAACTCGGTGATCGAGGTCAACCCCGACGCGCTGGAGATCGCGGCCGACCTGGACGCCGAGCGCCGCCAGGGCAAGGTCCGCGGCCCCCTGCACGGCATCCCGATCCTGGTCAAGGACAACTTCGCCACCCGCGACCAGATGGAGACCACCGCCGGGTCGCTGGCCCTGGTCGGGGCCGAGGTGCCGCGGGACGCGTTCGTGATCCGGCGGCTGCGCCGGGCCGGGGCGGTCATCCTCGGCAAGGCCAACCTGTCGGAGTGGGCCAACTTCCGCTCCACCCAGTCCTCCAGCGGCTGGTCGGGCCGGGCCGGCCAATGCCTCAGCCCCTATGTCCTGGACCACAACCCGTGCGGCTCCAGCTCCGGGTCGGGCACGGCCATCGCCGCCAACCTGGCCGCGGCCTCCCTGGGGACCGAGACCGACGGGTCGATCGTCTGCCCGTCGTCA
>DATABK010000030.1:0-3425 GCA_036259695.1 Actinomycetes bacterium
CCAGGTTGCGCCGGCTCGCGGACGTCGCCGCGCGGATCGGGGTGGAGCGGTTCGTGCTCGACGACGGCTGGTTCGGCGGCCGGCGCGACGACACCGCCGGCCTCGGCGACTGGTACGTGGCCGTCGACGTCTGGCCCGAGGGCCTCAACCCGCTGATCGGCCGCGTCCGCTCGCTCGGCATGGAGTTCGGGCTGTGGGTCGAGCCGGAGATGGTCAACCCCGACTCCGACCTGTTCCGGGCCCATCCGGACTGGGTCCTGTCGGGGTCCGGCCGGCCCGGCCGGCTGCCCGAGGCCTGGCGCAACCAGCAGGTCCTGGACCTGGCCAACCCCGACTGCTGGGCGTTCATCCGTGAGCGGCTGGACGCGCTGCTCAGCGAGCACGACATCGCCTTCCTCAAGTGGGACCACAACCGCGACCTTATCGAGGCCGGCCACGGCGGCCGGCCCGGGGTCCACGCCCAGACCCTGGCCGTCTACCGGCTGCTGGACGAGCTGCGCCGCCGCCATCCCGGGGTCGAGATCGAGAGCTGCGCCTCCGGCGGCGGCCGGGTCGACCTGGGGATCCTTCACCGCACCGACCGGGTCTGGGCCAGCGACACCAACGACGCCCTGGAGCGCCAGCATATCCAGCGCTGGACCCAGCTGCTGGTCCCGCCCGAGCTGGTCGGCAGCCACGTCGGCCCCCCGCGAGCCCACACCACCGGCCGCACCCACGACCTCAGCTTCCGAGTCGCGACGGCGCTGTTCGGCCACTTCGGCATCGAGTGGGACATCGCCTCGGCCTCCGAGGAGGAGCAGGAGGCCCTGGCCGAGGCGATCGCCTGCTACCGGCGGCTGCGGCCCCTGCTCCACAGCGGCCAGGTGGTCAGGGCCGACCACCCCAACCCGGCCGCCTACCTGCACGGGGTGGTCGCGCAGGACCGCGCCGAGGCCCTGTTCGCCTACGTGCAGCTGACCGCCTCGGCGTTCGAGACCCCGGGCCTGGCCCGCCTCCCCGGGCTGGACCTGGGCCGGGCCTACCGGGTCACGCCCCTGACCGTGGCCGGGGAGCCCCAGACCAAGCAGGCCGTGGCCCCGGCCTGGACCGAGGCCGGCGGGGTCGTCCTGGCGGGGCGGGTCCTGGGCGAGGTCGGGCTGCCACTGCCGGTGCTCCGGCCCGAGCAGGCCCTGCTGCTCCAGCTGACCAGCCCATGAGCACCCCGCCCACCGAGAACCGGCTCGGCCAGGGGGCCGAGCGCCCGGCCGCGGCGGGCCGGCTGGGGCTCGGCTCGGGGGGCCTGCCGGCGAGGGCCTGGTCCAGCTCCGACGCGCCGTCCCTCGACCTGTCGGGAGACTGGCGGTTCCGGCTGTCCCCGCGGGCCGACGCCGGCCTCGAGTTCGCCGACCCCGGCTACGACGACAGCGGCTGGGCGAGGATGCCGGTGCCGTCCCACTGGCAGCTGCACGGCTACGGCGCCCCCGCCTACACCAACGTCGTCTACCCGTTCCCGGTCGACCCCCCGCACGTCCCCACCGAGAACCCGACCGGCGACTACCGGGTCCGGTTCCGGCTGCCCGACGGCTGGGACGCCCAGCGGACCGTGCTGCGGTTCGAGGGCGCCGACTCCTGGCTCCAGGTGTGGTGCGACGGCCAGGAGCTCGGCACCTCCACCGGCAGTCGGCTGCCGGTCGAGTTCGACGTCACCGCCGCCCTGGCCGTCAACGCCGGCGGCGACCACCTCCTGGCCGCGCGGGTCCGGCAGTGGTCGGCCGCCAGCTACCTGGAGGACCAGGACATGTGGTGGCTGTCCGGGATCTTCCGGGAGGTCCGGCTGCTGGCCCGCCCGGCCGGGGCGATCGGGGACTGGTTCGTCCACGCCGACTACGACCACGAGACCGGCGCCGGCACCCTCCGGGTCGACGCCGACGTGCCCGCCCGGGTCACCGTGCCCGAGCTCGGCATCGACGCGGCCGCGGGGGAGACGATCCGGATCGACGCGGTCGAGCCCTGGTCGGCCGAGTCGCCCCGGCTGTACGACGGCCAGCTCACCGCCGAGGGTGAGCGGGTCGCCCTGCGGATCGGCTTCCGGACCGTCGCCGTCCGTGACGGGCTGCTGACCGTCAACGGCCGCCGGGTCCTGTTCCGCGGGGTCAACCGGCACGAGTTCCATCCCGACCTGGGCCGGGCCGTGCCCGAGGAGGTGATGCTGGCCGACGTGCTGCTGATGAAGCGCCACAACCTGAACGCCGTCCGGACCAGCCACTACCCGCCCCATCCGCGGTTCCTGGAGCTGTGCGACACCTACGGCCTGTACGTGGTCGACGAGTGCGACCTGGAGACCCACGGGTTCGAGCCGCTCGGCTGGCGGCAGAACCCGGCCGACGACCCCCGCTGGCGCGACGCCCTGGTGGACCGGATGCGGCGGATGGTCGAGCGGGACAAGAACCGGCCCAGTGTGGTCATGTGGTCGCTCGGCAACGAGAGCGGGACCGGCCGCAACCTGGCCGCCATGGCCGCCTGGGCCAGGGCGCGCGACCCCTCACGACCACTCCACTACGAGGGCGACCGGTCGTGCGCGGACGTCGACGTCTACAGCCGCATGTACCCGACCCACGCCGAGGTCGACGCCATCGGCCGCCGCGAGGAGGAGCCGCTCGACGACCCCGGCCTGGACGCCCGGCGCCGGGCCATGCCGTTCATCCTCTGCGAGTACGCCCACGCCATGGGCAACGGCCCCGGCGGCCTCCGGGAATACCAGGACCTGTTCGAGCGGCACCCGCGCTGCCAGGGCGGGTTCGTCTGGGAGTGGATCGACCACGGCCTGCGGTCCCGCACGGCCGACGGGCGGGAGTTCTTCGCCTACGGCGGCGACTTCGGCGAGCCTCTCCACGACGGCAACTTCGTCGCCGACGGGCTGCTGTTCCCGGACCGCACACCGTCACCGGGCCTGCACGAGCTGAAGAAGGTGGTCGAGCCGGTCCGCATCGTCCCCGACCCGTCCGGCGGCATCCGGGTCACGAACCTGCACGAGGTGCTGGACCTGTCCCACCTCACCTTCGAATGGACCCTGGAGGAGGAGGGCGCCGCGGTCGCCACCGGCGTTCTGCAGGGGCCGCCGCTGGGTCCCGGCGCGACCACGACCGTCCCCTCGCCCAACCTGCCACCCACGACCGCCGAGACGTGGCTGACGGTCCGCGCGGTCCTGACCAGCGCCCAGCCCTGGGCCGAGGCCGGCCACGAGATCGCCTGGGGGCAGGTCCCTCTACGGTCGGCGCCGCCCCCAACTCCGGCCCAGGGCGCACCCCCAGCCCCGGCCCAGGGCGCATCCCGAGCCCCGCTGACGGGGCCCCCACTCGGGAGGGTAACCGACCCGCCGGGGAGGGCGGGGTCGGCTGTCCACAGCCCCCCGGCGGGGCCTCCGGCGGCGCAGCCCACGGTGGGAC
>DATABK010000031.1:0-3560 GCA_036259695.1 Actinomycetes bacterium
CCCACGACCCGGCGGGCCGGACGGCGGCCGGGCAGGTCGCCCAGGCGGCCGGGCGGCCGCTGATCGACGGACGAGGCATGGGCGCGCTGCCGCTGGCCGCGCCGGTCATGGACTTCACGGCCTCGGTCAGTTCCGGTGAGCCGCTCCCCAGGGCGTTGGCCGGTGCGCTCGGCGGGGCCATCGGCGCCGACCTCGGCAGCCGGGCCGGCCTGGCCGCCTGCGGTGGCGAGGCCGCCGCGACCCAGGGCGCCGGCCTGTTCGTCTGCCCGGCCCTGACGGTCGTCGGCGGCACCCTCGGCGCCCAGGCCGGCAAGGCCGCCGCGCTCCACGTCTACGACAAGGTCGCCGGCCCCCCGGCGGCTACGCCGGAGCCGCGGCCCGGGTCGGGGTCGGGAGGCTGACCCGGTGGGGGTGGGTGTAGACGTTCATGGTGTCGCCCCGGAGGAACCCGACCAGGGTCATGCCGACCTGCTCGGCCAGCTCGACGGCCAGGCTGGAGGGCGCGCTCACGGCGGCGACCAGGGGTACGCCGGCCACGGCCGCCTTCTGGACGACCTCGAACGAGCACCGCCCGGACACGAACAGCACCATCCCGGCCAGGGGCAGGCGGCGTTCGGTGGCCGCCCACCCGATCACCTTGTCGACGGCGTTGTGACGCCCCACGTCCTCGCGAACGCAGCCGACCTCGCCCTCGGGGTCGCACACGGCGGCGGCGTGCAGCCCGCCGGTCTGCTCGAACACCCGCTGCGCCTTCCGGACCCGGTCCGGGATCGTGGCCAGCACCTGAGCGGTCACGGCCAGACCGTCACCGGCCACGGTCGGGCAGGCGGCGGTCACGGCCTCGATCGAGGCCTTGCCGCAGACGCCGCACGACGAGGAGGTGACGGCCAGCCGGTCCAGCGACGGGTCGGGGACCGGCACCCCCGGCCGCAGGTCGACGGTGAGCACGTTGAACTCCTGCGCCTGCCCTTCGGGAGCGCAGAACCGCACCGCCTCGACGTCGCCGGGGTGGGCGACCAGCCGTTCGCTGACGCAGTAGCCGATGGCCAGCTCGACGTCGTTGCCGGGCGTCCGCATGGTCACCCCGACCGGCCGCCCGGCCACCCGCAGCTCCAGCGGCTCCTCCACGGCCAACCGGTCCCGGGCCCGCCGCGCCTCACCCCCGGCCTCCACCTTCAGCACCCGGCGCTCGGCAACCCCCCGCCCCGCCATCGCCGCCTCCCCGAACTCGCCCATCCCTTGCCATCCCAGCCTACGCGGCCCACCGCCCGGGGCGCCGCCCGCCCGCCCGGCCCTGCCCGAGCTGGTGCAGGGCGCGCCTGCCGCGCGCGTGATCGACGCCCTCGGCGGTTGAGGCCCGTCCTCACCCGTCAGGGGGGCGGCGCTGCTCCCGCTCGTCGGCGGCGGTGATGGCCCGGGCGACCAGGGTCGGGGGCATGTGGCCGTAGGAGAGGACCCGGTCGTGGAAGCGGCGGAGGCGGAAGGCGTCGCCCAGGCGGGCCTGGGAGGCGGCGCGGAGGCGTTCCAGCTCCAGGCAGCCGACCAGGTAGCTGAAGGGCTGGGTCGGGGTCATGGTGTAGCGGGCGCCCTCGGAGCGGGCGGTGGACTCCTCGAGGCGGGCGACCGAGACGGCACGGGCCACGGCGGCCTCGTAGGTGAGGTCGCCGGCCTGGAGCTCCATGTCGAGGGAGATCCGCAGGGCCCGGAGGAGGCGCATGGCCAGCTGGGCCAGCCGGGCGTTGTCGTCGTAGTAGCCGACGTCGGCCATGAGCTGCTCGGTGTACAGGCCCCAGCCCTCGATCATCACCGTGGAGCGGATGGCCCGGCGGGTCAGCGAGGGGATGCGGTTGACGCTGGTCATCTGGAGGTGGTGGCCGGGGTAGCCCTCGTGGGCGGCCACGGCCGGGATGGAGGCATGGGCGTGGTCGCGCAGGCCGGCCTCGTCGGGCGGGGGCGTGACCCAGAAGTAGCCCTGCTGCCAGCTGTCGAACGGCCCGGCCGGGAGGTAGGCGGCGAAGCCCATGACCGGGCGGAGGAACTCCGGGGTCGGCTCGACCCTGGCCGCGGCCTCTGGGTTGGTGGCCAGGTCCTCCTGGAACACGAACGACTCCAGGCGCTCCAGCTCGCGCTGGTAGGCCGGGAGCAGGCCGTCGGGGTCGGGGTGGTCGCCCTTGAGCTCGTCGAGCTTGGCCGACCAGTCCGCCGCGCCGAGCTTGCCGGCGTGCTCGGTCAGGGCGGCGGTCAGCTCGGCGATCTGGTCCTCGCCGATCTGGGCGAACTCGGCCGGGGTGGTGGTGAAGCAGTGGACCTCGCGCAGCTTGCGGGCCTGGGCGGCCTCGCCGATGGCGAAGGGGGCGTCGTCGGGGAAGCGGCCGGCGTGGTCGTCGCCCAGCCAGCCGGCGAAGTCCCGCAGGGCCTGGGCGGCCGTGGCCGCGGCGGTCTCGATCCGGCCGGCCAGCGGTGTCCCGGCGGCCAGGGGACCGAGTGTGCCGGCCAGGAACTCGGCCCCGCCGCCGGCCGCGCCGATGGCCATCTGGCGCCACAGGGCCGGGCAGGGCTCGTCCAGCAGCGCCTTGGCCCGCTCCAGGAAGGCCGGGGCCGCCTCCAGCCGCGCGGCGGCGGCCTCCAGCCGCTGCTCCAGGGGCGCGAAGTCCCGGGCGACCAGCAGCAGGATCGCCCCCGGGACGGCGGTGGCGGCCTCGAACGGGTTCCGGCGCCAGGGCCGCTCGGCCTCCTCGGTCACCAGGGCTTCGGAGATGGCCGCGGCCAGGGCGTCGCGGTCGACCGCCTCCTCCTCGCCGGCGGGCGTGACCGCGGTGACCCGGCGTCGCAGCTCGGCCAGCCGGCGGGCGAAGTCGTCGAGCCGTTCGGCGGACAGGTCCTCGAGCCGGCCGTCGTGCTCGTGGCGGCCGAACACGGTGGCCGCGGTCGGGAACGCCTCGAACACGAGGTCGAGGTACTCGCTGGTCAGTGGGGCAACGGCGTCAGCCACGGGCACACGCTCCTCTCGGCGATGGAAGCATGCACCCGGGCGCCGACCGCGGCCAAGCGTGGCTCAGCAATCTCTCAGGTTCCGTTCCTATAGTCCTCGCAAGTCACGACCATCACGCCATTTCGGGGTAGGACGGCTGTGGGACGACTGCTCGGCGACCCGGAGGTCTGGGACGACAGCCCGGCCCGCCCCCGCCCGGTGGTGCGGGGCCTGGCCGGGCTCGCCATTGGCGCCGTCGCCGGGCTGCTGCTCGCCTTCGCGGTCGTCCCGCGCCCCGATCCGCCACCGCCCGAGGTCAGGCTGCCGCCGGCCGCCGAGGCGCCAAGGCTCCGGGTCGAGAAGCAGGTCCTCTACAGCGTCGGCCTCGGCGGCGGGCCGCTGCTGGTGTCGCGGTCGGGCCGGCTGGAGGAGGTCAGGGCCGACGGGACCGACCGCCGGGTGGTCGCCCAGAACGTCCGGGCCAGCGCCGTGGTCGGGCCCGACCGGGCCGGCGTCCTGGTCGCCCTGGACAGCGGCGTGATCACCCGGGTCGAGGCCAGCGGCACCAGCCGGCGCCTCGGCCCGGCCG
>DATABK010000032.1:0-6293 GCA_036259695.1 Actinomycetes bacterium
CTCGGTCCAGCGGACCGCCCGCAGCCGGCCCGGCCGCATGGTGAGCACGTCCTCGCCCTCCAGGAGCACCGTCCCCGAGGTCTTCGTCCCTGGCGGCAGCAGCCGGAGCACGGCCGCGGCCATGGTCGACTTGCCGCAGCCCGACTCGCCGGCCAGCCCCAGGGTCTGGCCCGGGTCAAGGGTCAGGTCGACCCCGCGGACCGCCGGCACCGCCCCCGCCCTGGACGGGTAGCTGACGGTCAGGTCGCGGACCTCGAGCAGGGCCATGGTCACCGCCCCCGCAGCCGGGGGTTGAGGACCGCCTCCAGCGCCTGGCCGACCATGGTGAAGGCCAGCACCACGAGCAGGATGGCCACCCCGGGCGGGACCAGGTACCACCAGGCGCCGATGGAGGCCGCCCCCTGGGTGAAGGCGGCGTCGAGCATCGACCCCCAGGACACCCGCAGCGGGTCGCCCAGCCCCAGGAAGGCCAGGGTGGTCTCGGACAGGATGGCCACGGCCACGATCAGCACGGTGTTGGCGAAGATCAGCGGGACCGTGTTGGGCAGGATGTGGCGGGTGATCAGGTGCCAGTCGCCGGCCCCAAGGGCCCGGGCCCGCTCGATGTAGGGCCGCGAGGTCACGGCCAGGGCCTGGGCGCGGACGATCCGGGCCGTGCCCGGCCAGGAGGTGATCCCGATGACGAAGGCGATGTTGGCCAGCGACGGCCCGAGCACGGTGGCCAGCACGATGGCCAGGGGCAGGAACGGGATGACCAGGAACCAGTCGGTGACCCGCATCAGCAGCGAGTCGGTCCAGCGGCCGAAGTGGCCGGCGGCGATGCCGACCACCGAGCCGATGACCACCGAGATGACGGTGGCCAGGAACCCGACCAGCAGCGACACCCGCGACCCCCAGAGGGTGAGGGCGAGCACCGAGCGGCCGCTCTCGTCGGTCCCGAGCGGGAACTCGGCGCTCGGGGGCGAGAACGGGGTCCCGGTGGCCCGGGTCACGTCGAGCTCGCTGGCCGGGATGAGCACCGGCACGAAGACGGCCACGGCGACGAACACCACCAGGATGGCCAGCCCGACCATGCCCTCCAGGCTGCGCCGGTACTCCCGCCAGGCCCGGGCCGCGGCCTGTCGCCGCCTGGCCCGGGCGATGGCCCGCGGGCTGACCTGCGGCGGCAGGCTCGGAGGGGCCGCCTCGACCGTCGGCTGGCTCATCAGCCGGTCCTGACGCGCGGGTCGAGGTAGGCATAGAGGAGGTCCGCGACCACGTTGGCCAGGATCACGGCCGCGCTGAAGAGCAGGAACACGCCCTGGAGGAGCGGGTAGTCGGGGGTCCGCAGGGCCTCGTAGCTGAGCAGGCCGAGGCCGGGCCAGGAGTACACGGTCTCGATGGTGATGGCCCCTGAGACGACGAAGCCAAGATTGAGGAAGATCAGGGTGGTGGTGGGCAGCAGGGCGTTGGGGACGGCGTGGCGGCGCAGCACCAGGGCGTCGCGCAGCCCCTTGGCCCTGGCCGTGGTCAGGTAGTCCTGGCCCAGCTCGTCCAGCAGCGACGACCGCATGACGAGCGCGTACTCGGCGATGTAGGCCAGGGTCAGGGTCAGGCAGGGCAGGAACAGGTGCCTGGCCACGTCGACGATCCCGGCCAGGCTGGCCAGCTCGGTGTTGGGGCTGGACAGCCCGCCGGTCGGGAACAGCCCCGGGAAGCCCCCGACCCCGACCCCGAACAGGATCAGCAGCAGGATGCCGAGCCAGAACTCGGGCATGGCGTACAGGGCCAGCGACGCCCCCAGCGACACCCGGTCGAACACGCTCCCCCGCCGCCATGCCCCCCGGATGCCGATCCAGAGCCCGATCACCGTCGAGAGGACGGTCGACAGGCCCAGCAGCAGGACCGTCGGCCAGATCCGCTCGGCGATCACCTCCGAGACGGGCCGGCGGAACTTGTAGGAGATGCCGAGGTCGCCGGTGAGGGTGTCGCCGACGTAGGAGACGAACTGCTGGGGCAGCGGCCTGCCGAGGCCGAAGCTCTCGCGCAGGACCTGGACCTGCTCGGCCGGGACCAGGCGGTTGCGGGTCAGGTTCTTGGCCGGGTCGCCGGGCAGGACCCGGAACAGGAAGAAGTTGAACACCAGCACGAAGGCCAGGCTGAGGACGGCCCCGACCAGCTTGGCGCCGAGCCGGCGCTGGCCGGCGCTGAGGGTGAGGCTCCGGGAGGCCGCGGTGGCCATCGGGCCCGGTTCCTATTCGCGCTCGTCCTGGGTCGACCTCCGCCGGAGGGCCAGCAGCACCCCGGCCCCGCCCAGCACCGCCACCCCGATGGCGATCGGCACCACCGGGACCCCCGAGCCGCCGTCGTCGGCGCTGGCCGCGGCCGCCTGGGGGGTGGTGATGTTGCGGTAGCTGTAGGTGCCGTAGCCGAACAGGACCACCCCGCCGGGGTCGGGCTGGGCCTGGAACCCGGTGAAGCGGTCGCTGCGGTAGGCCTGGAGCTCGTCGTAGTAGAAGGTGACGACGTACGGCGCGTCGTCGTACAGCATCTTCTGCATCTGCTTGACGATCTCGGCCCGCTTGGCCGGGTCGATGGTCACCTTCTGCTGCTCGTACAGCTTGTCGTACTCGGGGTTGCAGTAGAAGCTGTCGGACAGGTTGGCCAGGACGTCGCCGCCCTGCTTGTAGCTGCGCGCGCCGCAGGTGAAGGTCGAGAGCTGGTAGTCGGGGTCGGGCTCGACCACCCAGCCCCACTCGAACATGTCGAACTCGCCCTGGCCGATGATTTCGGTCAGGCGGTTCTCCTCCACCACCTTGACCTCGGTGGCGATGCCGATGTCGCGCAGCCAGCCCTGTATGAACTGGACCGACTGCTGGGAGGTGTTGGACTCCTGCCTGGCGAACAGCCGGAACCTGAGCGGCCGGCTCCCGTCGGGCATCTCCCTGACCTTGTCGCCGTCGGTGTCCTTGTAGCCGGCCTCGTCGAGGCGCCGGTTGGCCTCGGCCAGGTCGAAGTTGAAGGCCTCGCCGTCGGCCGGCTGGAAGGTCAGGTTCTGGTAGAGGGCGGGGATGATGCCGGTGGCCGGGGTGCCGTAGCCGCCGAGCACCCGGTCGACCAGGGCCTGCTTGTCGACGGCGTGGGCGATGGCCTGGCGGACCCGCTTGTCCTTGAGGGCGGGGTGGCCGTCGCCGATCGGCTCGCCGGTGTCCAGGGCGGCCCCGGTGTTGAAGGCCAGCTCGTCGAAGCCGGAGTAGTCGCCGGCCACGGCGGTGATGCCCTCGGTGTTCTTGAGGGAGTTGAACGGCGCCGGGTCGAGCCCGTCGGCGAAGTCGATCTCGCCCTTCTTGAGCGCCTGGAGCTGGGCGTCGGCGTTGTTGAAGACCCGGTAGACGACCTCGTCGATCTTGGGCGCGCCGCCCCAGTAGGACTTGTTGGCCACGAGGCGCACGAACTGGCCGGTGCTGCGCTCGGCGAGCACGAACGGGCCCGAGCCGACCGCGTCCTTCTCGTTGTCGAAGGTGGTGACCTCCTTGGAGTCGATGTCCTTCCAGATGTGCTCGGGCAGGATGGGCACGGCCAGCCGGAGCATGGTCGGGCTCGGCTCCTTGGTCGTCATGACCAGGGTGGTGTCGTCGGGGGCCTGGACGGTCTTGATGTTGGAGACGTAGTTGCCGTAGTTGGTCTGCTCGAAGGTGCCCTTCATGATCCGGTTGAAGGTGTAGGCGGCGTCCTTGGCCGTGAGCGGCTGGCCGTCGGACCACTTCACCCCCTGGCGGATCTTGTAGGTCCAGGTGAGCTCGTCGTCGGAGACCTCCCAGGACTCGGCCAGCCCGGGCACGGGCGAGAAGTCCTTCTGGCTGTAACCGACCAGGTAGTCGTACATCAGCGCCCAGACCTCGTAGGTCTCGGCCAGGATGCCGATGAACGGGTTGAGGGAGTCGACGTCGTTGACGATGCCGACGGTGAAGGTCAGCTTGCCCGCCGGCTGCTGCTCCTGCGCCGTCGCCCCCGGCGCCGCGGTCAGCGCCAGCAGCGCCGCCAGCACCACCGTCACCGAGGCCCTCCGGGCCCGTCTGGCTGCCCGCCCGTTCCCACCTGCTCTGCTGGTTGCGCCCACGCCCGGCCCCCTTGCGGGTATCCCCCACCACCACCGACGTCACTGACTGAACAGTCAGTAATTCAAGTTGGGTTATTGTGCGATGCGGCCCTGGCGCCGACAAGGCCCGCTGGGCCGGATTGACGTGCTAGTAACGGTACGAGCCCTGAACCCGGACGGCCAGGCGGCGGGCGCACTCCTGGATCGACCCGGCGAACGACGGGTAGACCTGGAACGCCTGGGAGAGCTGGCCGGCCGTGAGGCGGTTGGAGCAGGCCGCTGAGATGGGCGCGATCAGGTCGGAGGCGTAGCTGGCCACCACCGCCCCGCCGGCGATCGTGCCCGAGCCGGGCCGGGCCAGCAGCTTGACGAAGCCGTCCGGCCGGTTGCTCATCTTGGCCCGCGAGTTGCCGGCCAGGGGCAGGGTGTCGACCTCGACCTCGATGCCGGTCTCGGCCGCCCGCTGCTCGGACAACCCGACGGTGGCGATCTGAGGGTCGGTGAAGATGGTCGCCGCGACCGCGTCCCAGCGCAGCGGCGAGACGGCCTGGCCGAGCAGGTGCCACATGGCGATGCGGCCCTGCATTGCCGCCACCGAGGCCAGCATCAGCTTGGCGGTGACGTCCCCGGCGGCGTAGATGCTGGGCACCGAGGTGCGGCTGACCCCGTCCACGACCACGGCGCCGCGCTCGTCGGTGCGGACGCCGACCTCGTTCAAGCCGAGGCCGTTGGTCTGGGGCACCTGGCCGATGGTGAGCAGCACGTGGCTGCCCTCCACGGTGCGGCCGTCCTCCAGGTGCACGACCCCGCGGTCGCCGACCCGCTCGACCTTGGCCGCCCTGGCGTTCTTCACCGTCCGCAGGCCGCGGCGCTCGAACACGTCCTCGACGACCATGGCGGCGTCGCGGTCCTCGGTTGGGAGGATGCGGTCGCGGCTGACGACGAAGGTCACCTGGGCCCCGAAGCGCAGGAAGGCGGTGGCGTACTCGGCCCCGGTGGCCCCGGCCCCGATCACCACCAGGTGCTCGGGCACCTGGCGCAGCTTGTAGACGTCCTGGCTGGAGAGGATCACCTCGCCGTCGGTGGGGGCGGTGTCCATGCGCCGCGGGTCCGACCCGGTGGCCAGCAGGATGGCGTCGCCCTGGAGCCGCTCCGGGGACGCCCCGCCGCCGTCGACCGGCCGCACCTCGACGGTGTGCGGGTCGACCACCCGCCCCCGGCCCAGCACCACCCGCACCCCGGCGGCCAGGACCTTCTTGGCGATGTCCTCGGACTGGGCCAGGGCCAGGTCGCGCACCCGGGCCATGATGGTCGGCAGGTCGACCTCGTAGCGCGGCACCTCCAGGCCCTGCATGTCCTCGAAGTGGACCCCGAGGCTGGGGGCCGTCTCCAGGGTGTTGAAGGCCTGGGCCGAGGTCAGCAGGGTCTTGGAGGGCACGCAGTCCCAGAGCACGCAGGCCCCGCCCAGCCCCTCGTCGTTGACGATGGTGACCTCGGCCCCGAGGTCGGCCGCGACCAGGGCAGCCTCGTAGCCGCCCGGCCCGCCGCCGATGATCACAACCCGCATGGGTCGATGGTAGTCCAGTTCACCGGCCCCTGGTTCAGCGGCCGGGGGTCGCCTCCGACCAGCTGGTGCCGCCGTCGGTGGTGCGCAGCAGGACACCGCGGTCGTCGCAGCGGGGCGTCTGGGGATAGCAGCCGTTCGGGAGGCTGGTGCCCCGCCCGGTGACCGCCCAGCCGGTGCCGGGATCGGCGAAGGCGACCCCCCGCACGGCCGGGTAGCGGCCCTCCAGCCCGGTGCCGCCGACCACCCACCGCCGTCCGCCGTCCCGGCTGGTCAGGAGCTTCCGCGCCTCGTGCCCGACCAGGGCCACCATGGTGGTCCGGTCGGCCGCGGCCAGCGGCAGCAGCCCGTGCTCCTCGTCCTCCTCGGCCAGCGGCACGTACCGGGGCGTCCAGGTGGCGCCGCCGTCGGCGGTGACGTAGAAGCCGGCGGCCAGGACCCGGGTCGGGCCCCGCTCGGGGCCGAGGAACTCGACCGGCAGGAACCCGTCACGCTGGCTCTCGAAGGTCGGCGGCTCGCGCAGCGCCACCCTGGTCCCGCGCAGCGCCGGCGGCGGGGCGAACGCGACCTTTCGCCAGCCGCGGCCGGCGTCGACGGTCCGGTACAGGCCGCCGCCGCCCTGGACGACCGACCAGCCGGTGGTGCGGCTGG
>DATABK010000033.1:0-8250 GCA_036259695.1 Actinomycetes bacterium
GCGTCACCACGAGCTCGGCCAGCGACCGCAGGCCCGGCAGCGCCGGCGCCGCGGCCAGCATCAGCCCGGCCCCGGCGGCCGCCAGCAGACCAACCGCCGCGCCCGGCGGCCAGCGCCGCCCGAGCAGCGGCAGGCCGGCCACCGCCACGGCCAGCACGACCACGAACCCGCCAAGCCACGGCCACGACCCGAGCCCGGGCGGCACGGCCAGGGCGTTCCAGATGCCCCCGAGCCCGACCAGGCTGCCCACCGTTCCCAGCGGCCCGTCGGCCCTGGCCGCGAACGCCTCCACTCCTTCGGTACGAACCGGCACCCCGCCGGGCCGCAGCACACTCGGCACCAGCCAGGGCGCGTTCACCACCAGCGCCACCGTGGCGACCAGCGCGGCCCTCCGGGCAGGCCGGAACCCCGCCTTCCGGGGCGCGCCCCCCCGGAGGGGGAGCGTAGCCGACTCGCCGGAACGGTTCTCGCGGCTGTCCACAACCCCCCAAGGTGGAGCTGCGGCGACCCCGAGCGCGACCAGGGCCGCGAGCAACCCCCCGGACGGGTTGCCGGCCGCGGCCAGGGCCAGGGAGAGGACCAGGCGGGGGACCGAACGGTCCTTCCCCAACCGGAGGTCGAGGGCGGCGCGGGCCACCCAGGGGAGGGCTGCGTAGGAGACCAGGAGGCCCCAGTGGCCCATGACCAGGCGCTCGTACAGGAACGGGTTCCAGGCATAGAGCACGGCCGCGGCGGCCCGGGCGGCGAGGGACCTCGAGGGGGCGAGGCGGGCGGCCCCGGCGGCGCCGCCGACGAACACCCCGGCGAGCACGAGCTGCTGGACCAGGGCGGCCGGGACCAGCCGGCTGGCCAGGGCGACCAGCAGGTCGGCCGGGACCGCCCGGGCCACGGCGGTGTCGAGGCCGAGCAGGCCACGGGCCACCTCCGGCCGGGGCACGAACACCATGTCGTAGGTGAGCACGTACCCTCGCCCCAGCAGCGGGCCTAGGGCGAGCAGGGCGAGCACCCCGCCGGCCACCAGCCCGACCCACCGCGATCCCTTCGGCTCACCCGCCGGCGACACCCCGAGCCCCCGACCCACCGGATCCGGTGCCTCGGCGCTTGCGGGCCGGCCGGGGTCAGACGGCGTCGGCCGGGCGGCGTTCGCCGCGGGCGACCCGGCGGCCCTCGGGCGAGCGGAGCAGGACGAGGCCGGCGGCGATCGCCACCAGGCCGAGGAAGAGGGCGGCGAGGGGGAGGATGGTGCCGAGGAGGCGCAGGCGGCTGGCGCCGCTGGCGGCGTCGTCGGCGTTGCTGTCGACGGTGGCCTCGTCGTAGGTGAGGGTGGCGTCGAGCAGGGTGAGGACCTGCTCGCCGCCCTGGGTCTCCAGCACCTGGGTGGCGTCCTGCTGGGCCTTGACGATGGTGCCGGTGGCCGGCTCGACCCAGAGGGTCTTGGTGTTGGAGTAGACGATGTTGGTCTGGACGCTGGGCGTGTCCGGGTCGCCGGCCAGGGTCCCGGGGATCTCCTGGTCGCCGACGTCGAGCCGGTCGATGCGCTGCTCGAACCGGTAGACGGTGAGGCCGTTGAGCTGCTCGATCCGGGTGAAGGCGGCCGGCAGGGCCCGCTGGGCCGGGCCGTCCCAGAACTGGTAGGTGATCCTCTGGGTGTCGAACGGGAACTTGAGGGTCAGGCCCTGGTGGCGCGGGTTCTCGCCGCAGCACTGGACCGACTGGGCGGTCACCCGGTCCAGCGCGATCCGTTCCTGGGTGGCGGTGATCACGCCCTGGTCGGCGGTGTCGACCGTGCTGTTGAAGGAGTCCCAGACGGCGACCTCGTCGGAGCCGGCCTTGACGTCGCCTCTGACGATGCGGACGTTCTTGAGCTGGGCGCCGGTCACCTCGGCCAGCTTGTCCGGGCTGCGGTTGAAGTAGGTGCCGGTCCCGGTGGCCACCGGCGAGGAGTACTGGTCCAGCGGCGCCTTCTTCAGCCGGGGGTAGGCGTAGACGCGCTCGAACAACCCGAAGAAGAGCAGGAACAGCCCAACGAAGACGAGCACGAAGCCGACCCGGCGCCCCATCGCAGCCTCCCTACCAGCCGGTAACAACCGGGCTCGAACACTACACAAACATTGCCGCAAAAGACATAGACTGCGCGGTTGTGACCCAGTTCGACACGGCCGTCCCGCGCAGCCGGTCCCTCCGCCGGGATGCGCTCGTGCTGGCCGTCGGGATGGGCGTGGCCAATGCCGGCAACTACGCGTTCAACGTGGTGATGGCGTTCCTGCTCGGCCCGGAGGCCTATGGCGCCCTGGCCGCCCTGCTGGCCGTGGTGCTGGTCGGCAGCGTCCCCGGCCTGGCCCTCCAGGCGGTGGTGGCCAGACGGACCGCCCTGGCCAGCGGGGCCGGACGCCCCGGGAGCGGCCGGGTCGAGGGAGGGGCGGCCTGGCCGGGAGCTGGGTGGCTGGTCGGGCGGGCCGGGCTCGGGCTCGCCCTGCTCTGCGTGCTGGCCGGGCCCGGGCTGGTGCTGTTCCTGCACCTGGACTCGGCCGTGCCGGTGGTGTGGCTCGCCCTGGCCCTGGCGCCGACCCCGCTGCTGTTCGCGGTGCAAGGGCTGCTCCAGGGGCGGGAGCGGTTCGGCGCCCTGGCCGCCGTCATGGTCGCCGGGGCCGGGGTCAAGCTGGCCGTCGGCCTGGCCCTGGTCGCCGCCGGCCTCGGCGTCAGCGGCGCCATGGCCGGGGTCGCCGCCGGCGCCCTCCTCGCCTCCCTGGCCGGCCTCCGCCTGGCCACCCCTATTCACCCGAGCAGGAGCCGGCCCCAGACGACCCGGCCCGCGGCTTCATGGTGGCGGGAGGTGGGAACGGCCACGACCGGGCTGCTGGGGCTGTTCCTGCTGGCCAATGTGGATGTGTTGCTGGCCCGTCACTACCTGGACCGGGCGGCGGCGGGGCGGTACGCGCTCGGGGCGGTGGTGGCCAAGATCGCCTTCTGGGCGCCCCAGTTCGTGGTCACGGTGATCTTTCCCCGGCTGGTCGGGACGGCCGACCCGCGGCGCCTGCTGGCCGGGTCGGCCCTCCTCATCACCGGGTTCGGAGCGCTGCTGGCCGCGGCCCTCTCCCTGGCCGACCGGGTCGGGCTGATCGTGCCCGTGCTCGGCGGCGGGTACGCCGGCCTGGGACCGCTCCTGCCGCTGTTCGCCGCCCTCGGGACCGCCCTGGCCCTGGTGCAGCTGCTGCTGTTCGAGGGGATCGCCACCCGCGACCGCCGCGTGGGCCGGGCGGTGGCGGTCGCCCTGGTCGCCGAGGTCGCCGTGGTCGCGGGCCTCCTGCACGGCAGCGTGGCCCAGGTCGCGGGGACCGCGCTCGGCGTGGCCGTCGCGCTCGCCATCGCCGGCTGGTGGCTCCTGCGCCGCCGCCTCAGCCACCTCCCGGCCCCGGTGACACCGTGAGCCGCGACCTGGTGCGGCTGCGACCGCCCGCGGCCGCCACCCAGCCGGACGCGCCTGCGCGGCGGGGCCTGTCCGGGGAAGCGGTCGCCTACCTGGTGCTGGGCCTGCTCGTGGGCACGGCGGTGATCGCCACCGACCAGGGCTGGTTCACCCCCGACACCAAGCCGGAGGTCTACCTGGCCCCGGTCCGGACCCTGCTCAGGATGCTGTCCACCTGGGACCCCGACCCTCACCTGGGACAGCCGAACTTCCAGACCGGGCTGCTCCCGGTGAGCCTGGCCGTCTCGGCGATCGACGCCCTCGGCCTGCCGGCCTGGCTGGTGGTGCGGGTCTGGCGAGCGCTGCTGCTTGGGGTGGCCGGCTGGGGGGCGGTCCGGCTGTTCCACCTGCTCGCCGGCGAGCGGTCGTCGGCGGCCGGGCGGGTGGCGGCGGCGGTCGTCTACGTGGTCAACCCGTACGTGGTTGTGGCCGGGGCGACCACGCCCATCCTGGTGCCCTACGCGCTGCTTCCCTGGCTGCTGCTGACGCTGGCCGGGGCGGTGCGGGCGCCGTCGTCGTGGCGCTGGCCGGCCGCCTTCGCGCTGGTCCTCTTCCTCATGACGGGCATGAACGCCGGGGTGGTGGCCCTGTTCATGTGCCTGGCCGTGCCCTGCTACCTGCTGTACCTGCGGCTGACGGAACGCACGCCGTGGTCGCGGCTGCTGGGGCCGGCCCTGCGCTGCGCCGGACTGGCCGTGCTGGTCTCGCTGTACTGGCTGGTCCCGGCGGCGCTGGCCGGGGAGACCGGGGAGGCGGTGGCCGCCTTCACCGAGCGGCCCGAGAACGTCGCCAGCACCTCGTCGTTCTCCGAGACGCTGCGGCTGCTCGGCTTCTGGGTGCTGTACTTCCAGCAGGACGGCCGCCTGGCCATGCCCGGCGCGGCCGCCTACCTGACCAACCCGCTGCCGCTGCTGGCCAGCTTCCTGCTGCCGGTCCTGGCCGCCACCGCCGCCCTGCTGACCAGGGCCCGGGCCCGCGCCCTGGCGGTCCTGCTCCTGGCCGTGGCCGTCCCGGTGATGGTCGGGCTGTTCCCGCCGTCCTCGCCGTCGCCGTTCGGGCGGCTGCTGGAGGCCGCCTTCGAGCGGGTCCCGGGGGCGATCGCCTTCCGGACCACCAACAAGGCCGGGGCCCTGGTCGCCCTGGCGTACGCGCTGCTGGGCGGGCTCGGGGTGGCCGAGCTGTTCCGGCGCGGGGCCAGGGGTGAGCGGCCCTGGCGGGGCGCGGTGGCCGCCGCCGTGGCCGTGGTCCTGGCCGTCTCGGTCCTGCCGGCCTGGACCGGCGGGCTGTACCCGGTCCGCTACCAGGTCCCCGGCTACTGGCGCGAGCTCGCCGCCGACGTCAACGCGGGCCCGGCCGACACCCGGGTCCTGCTCGCCCCCGGGGCCAGCAACACCGCCTACCGGTGGGGCATGGAAGGCCCCGACGACGTCAACCTGTCGCTGCTGTCGCGGCCCTCGGTGGTCCGGACCACCGTCCCCAACGGCTCCTTCGAGCAGACCAACTTCCTGGCCGCCCTCGACCTGCCCCTCAGCACCGGCGACGCCGATCCTGAGGTGGTCGCGGCCATGGCCCGCTACCTGGGCGTAGCCGAGGTGGTGGTCCGCAACGACCAGCGTTGGGAGACCTTCGGCGGCCCGCGGCCGTCGGTGGTGGCCGAGCGGCTGGAGGGCGACCGGTCGCTTCGCCTGATCGCCGCCTACGGCCGGCCGGGCGAGCACACGGTCGCCCCGGTCTCCGACTTCTACCCCCCTGACCAGGCCCTCCAGGATGCGGCGGTGCCGCCGGTGCAGCGGTACGCCGTGGCCGAGCCCCGGCCGATCGTGCGGGCCGAGCCGGCCGGCGGGGCGATGCTGGTCGACGGCGACAGCTTCGCCGTCCCGTCCCTGGTCAGGCTCGGGCTGGCCCCTGGCGAGCCGGCGTTCCGGCTGCTCGGCTCCGTCACCCCGGCCGAGCTGGCCGCCTCGGTGGCCGACGGGGCGCGGGTGGTGGTCACCGACAGCAACCGGCGGCGGGCCTGGGGGAGCTTCCGCACCGGCCAGAACTACTCGCCCACCCTCCGGGCCGACCAGCCCCTGCCCGCCTCGACCTTGAGCCTGTTCGGCGACCCCGACACCCAGACCGTGACCCGGCTCGAGGGGGCCGCCTCGGTGACCGCCACCGGGTCGGGGTCGCTGCTCACCGCGACCCCGTTCGGCAAGCCGGAGTTCGCCTTCGACGGCGACCGCCGGACCGCCTGGACGACCGGCGACTTCGGCGGCGCGGTCGGCCAGTCGATCACCGTGCGCCTGGAGGAGCCGGCCGAGGTCGGGGCGATCACCCTGCGGCCGGTCCTGTCCGAGCCGGGCGTCCAGGTCGCCGGGGTCCGGGTCCGGGTCGACGCCGGCACGGTCGAGGTCCCGGTGCCGGCCGAGCCCGAGGTCAGGGTCGACCTCCCCGACGCCACCACCACGTCGGTCACCGTCGAGATCACCCAGGTCCGCGGGGTCGGCCTCAACCCGGTGGGGTTCTGGGAGATCGGCGTGCCCGGGGTCGAGGTCCGCCAGATCGCCCGCCTGCCCCAGACCCTGCGCCGCCTGGCCGGTGCGCTGTCCCCCGCCGACCGGGCCAAGCTCGACGCCGCCCCGCTCGACGTCGTCCTGACCAGGGCGTCCGGCGAGGCCGGGGACCGCTTCCACGACGAGGAGCGGGTGCTCGACCGCGACCTGTGGCTGCCCGCGGGGCGGGACTTCGCGGTCAGCGGGCTGGCCGCGGCCGGGCCGGGCCTGCCCGACCCGGTGATCGACCGGCTCGCCGGGGCGCCGGGAACGGTGGTGGCCAGCTCCTCCTCCCGCTTCTTCGACGAGCTCGGGGCCCGCGCCTCCCAGGCCCTGGACGGCGACCCGGACAGCGCCTGGGTCCCGGACGGGCGCGGCCCCGGCGAGTGGATCGAGCTGCGGCTGCCCGGCGAGCGGCTCGACCACGTCGACGTCCTCCAGTCCGTGCCCAAGGGGCTGGTCGGGGTGGACGCCATCACCGCCGCCGAGGTCTCGGTCAACGGCGGCGAGCCGTTCCTGGTCAACCTCAGGCAGGGCCAGACCCGGGTCGACTTCCCGGCGGCCAAGGTGCGGCGGCTGCGGCTCACCATCGACAAGGTGACCGGGCTGGGCGGCCAGGTGCGGATCAGCGAGCTGCGGGCCGGCCGGGCCCGGATCCCGGCGGCTCCGGCCAAGCGGGCCCTGCGGGGCTGCGTCGAGCTGGCCACGGTCGACGGGGATCCGCTCCAGGTGCGGCTGGACGGCACGGTCGGCGACCTGGCCGCCGGCAAGGCCCTGCCGGTCAGCGGCTGCGGTGGGCGGTTGCACCTGGAGGCCGGCGACCACCGGGTCCAATCCGGCCCCGGCTGGCTGGTCGACCTGCTCGGGCTGTCCTCGCCGGCGCCGGAGGCCCGGCCGGCGGCGGCGCCGGCCCCCGCCACCGTGGCCGTCACCGACCGGTCGGCGGCGGGCCTGACCATCCGGACCGGCGCCGCCACCGGCCCCTACTACCTGGTCGCCGGCCAGGGCTACGACCGGCGCTGGCGGGCCACCATGGACGGCCGCGACCTGGGGCCGCCGCTGCTGCTGGACGGGTACTCGGTCGGCTGGCGGATCACCGACCCGCGACCCCACCGCTTCGAGGTCGCCTTCGGGCCCCAGCAGGTGGCCAGCTGGGCGTTCCTGGCCTCGGCGGCCGGGCTGGTCCTGGTGGCCGTGCTGCTGATCGGCTGGCGGCCGGGAGGGGCCTGGGGGGCATTCCTCAAGCGGTGGCCACGCCGGAGGCGGGCATGAGGCCGCGCCCGAGCGTCCGGGCGGTTCTCGGGCGGGTGCTGCTGGTCGGGGCGCTGTGGCTGCTCGGCGGCGGGATCGGGCTGGTCGCCGGGGCCGCGTTCGTCGTCTACGACCTGGTCAGCCGCCCGACGCCGAGGGACCTGCTGGTGCTGGCCGTGCTGCTGCTCGGCCTGGTGCCACTGGTCGTGCTGGCCCGGGGGCTGCCGGCGGTGCAGGAGGTCGGGCCCGGGTTCGCCGAGGGCAACCTGGTCGCCCACTACCTGGCCGGGGCCGGCCTGGCCCTGCTGGTGGTCGGCGTCCTTCGCGACGTCCGGCCCGGAGCGGCCGGAGACGACGACGCGGCGTCGGACGCCCGGGAGACCGCGCCGCCAGGGCCGGCCTCGCTGCCCGCCCCGCCGGAGGAGCGGCGGTGACGGCGCTGGTGTCGGTGGTGGTCCCGACCCGCAACGCCGGCCGGACCATCGAGGTCTGCCTGCGGGCCATCCGGGCCCAGACCTGGCCGGCCCTGGAGCTGATCGTGGTCGACAACGGCTCCTCGGACGGCACCTGGGCGGTGGCCCGGCGCCACGCCGACCTGGTCCTGCGCGGCGGGCCGGAGCGGAGCGCCCAGCGCAACCTCGGCATCGCCCACGCCGCCGGCGAGTGGGTGTGCTACGTCGACGCCGACATGGAGCTGGCCCCGGACGTGGTCGAGCGGGCCGTCCTGGCCGGCCAGGCCGCCGGTGCGGTCGGGGTGGCCATCCCCGAGGCGTCGGTCGGGCCGGGGTTCTGGGCCCGCTGCCGCGCCCTGGAGCGTCGCTGCCTGCGCGACGAGCCCGGCCTGCTCTGGCCGCGGCTGATCCGGACCGGGTACCTGCGGGACACGGGAGGGTTCGCGGTCTGGCTGACCGGCACCGAGGACGCCGAGCTGCACCGGCGCATGCTCGCCGACGGGGCGCCGATCGCCCTGGCCGACGGGCTGATCCTCCACCATGAGGG
>DATABK010000034.1:0-16248 GCA_036259695.1 Actinomycetes bacterium
CTTCGTCCTCACCGTCCGCCACGGCCAGGCCCCCGACCTGGCCGCGGTCCGCCGCCGCATGGAGGGCGACCCCGACCTGCTGCGCCTCGGCCCCGAGGCGGTGCTGTACGCCATCCTCGACGGCGTCGTCGACGGCTACGCGCCGGTGGTCGCCGGCCTCCAGAACGACATCGACGAGATCGAGACCGAGGTCTTCCGCGGCGACCCCAAGGTCTCACGGCGCATCTACGAGCTGTCGCGCGAGGTGATCGAGTTCCAGCGGGCCACCACCCCCCTCCTCGGCATGCTGGCCGGGCTCATGGCCGGGTTCGAGAAGTACGAGACGGACGAGGAGCTCCAGCGGTACCTGCGGGACGTCGCCGACCACGCCACCACCGTGGCCGAGCGGGTCGACGGCTTCCGCCAGATGCTGGCCGACATCCTCACCGTCAACGCCACCCTGGTCAGCCAGGCCCAGAACGAGGAGATCAAGAACCTCACCGAGGCCAGCTACGAGCAGAACGAGGAGATCAAGCGGGTGTCGGCCTGGGCGGCCATCCTGTTCGCCCCGACCCTGATCGGCACCATCTACGGCATGAACTTCGACCACATCCCGGAGCTGGGCTGGGTCATCGGCTACCCGTTCGCCCTGGCCCTGATGCTGGTGGTCAGTCTCACCCTGTACGCGATCTTCAAGCGCCGCGGCTGGCTCTGACGCGCCGCCGGCGGCGCGGCCCGCCGAGGGAAGCGGGGCCGCGCCGCCGTCCTGGCGGGCTACTCGTTACTCTGGTCGCCATTGCTTTGGTCGCCGTTGCTCTGGCCGCGCTCATCCAAGCAGCCGCACCTGGAAGCGCCCTTGGGCGGGCCTGGGGGTTGCGTGGGAGGGCCGACGGCGCCCCGGACAGCAGAACGGGCGCCCTGATCGGGGCGCCCGCGATCCCGGACAGAGGCTAGAGGCCGCTGCTGCTGGTGGTGCTGGTGGTCGCCGAGCCCGTGTTGCCGCCGACCTTGCTGGCCACGGCGTCCTTGGCCTGGTCGGCTTTGGCCGCGGCCGTCTCGGCGACCCGGTCCTTGCTCACGTTGACGGTCTTGTTGACCTCGCCCGTCAGCCGCTGCACCCCGGGGTTCTCCCGCAGCTTGCTGGTGGCGTCAACGATCTGCTGGTAGCGCTCCTGGCCAGCCTTGGCCCCGAGCACGTACCCGGCACCGAGCCCGACCAGGAACCCCGACTTGAACCGCATTGGCACCTCCTGAGGGGTGATCACTTCCTCTGCTTGTCTACCCGTCCTGGCCGATCGAAACCACGTACTGTTGCCTTGCTCGTCGGCCGCGAGGGAGGTGAGGTGCGCTTGCGGGCCGCATCCTCCACCGCCGAGGGCGCGGCGCCGTCCCCTGAGGGACCGGCCGGCGCCCGCCCGGTGCTCCCAGGCTGGGCCTGGGTGCTGTGCTGGGCCGCCCTTGCCGTCGGCATCGGCCTGCTGGTGCGGCTTCCCGGCCCGGCGACCCTCGACCCGGACGAGCACGCCGCCGTCCTCTACCTCGACCGACTGACCGCCGGCGACCGCCTGGAGGAGCCCCTGCTGTCATCCTCCAAGCCGCTCCTTACCGTCGTCCACGGCCTCGCCTGGCGGACCGCCCACGACTGGCGCCTGCTCGAGGCCGTCACCGTGGCCGCCTTCGCCCTCGCCGTCGTCTGCCTCGCGAGGGCGGCCGGCCGCCTCGGGGGCTGGCCGGCCGCGGCCGCGACCGTGCTCGCCGTGGCCGGGTCGGGCCCGCTGGTCCTCCAGGCCGCCCGGGGCAACTCCATGGTGTTCGCGGTCGCCGGCTGGTCGGTGGCGCTCGACGCCCTGACCAGAGGCGGCGGGCCGGGGGGTCGGGCCCGGGACGCTGGTGCGGCCGGGTCGGGCCCGGCGTGGGCGCTGGCCGCGGGCGCCCTCCTCCTGGCCGGGCTGGCCCGGGCGGAGAGCTGGGTACTGCTGCCGCTGGCCGCCGCGTACGGCCTGCTCGCCTGGCGCCGGGGCGACCGGCGGGCCCTCCTGCTGGCCCTGCCGCTGGCCGCGCCGCTGCTCTGGCTGGCCCACGACTGGCTGCTGACCGGCGACCCGCTGTTCGCCGTCCGGATTCCCGGCCGCTACAGCGACCTCGTCTCCGGCCGCCAGGTGATCCCGCCGGCCGACTGGCTGGCCCTGGTCGCCCGCAGGTACGCGACTGACCCGCTGCTGCTCGTCCTGGGCGTCGCCGGCGCCGTCTGGCTGGTCCGCCGGCGGGCCTGGCTGTGGCTGGCCGCCCTGGGTGCGGCCGGGACCGGGGTCCTGGCCCTCCTCGGCCTCCAGGCCTGGCAGGGCACCTACATCTCCTGGCGCTACTTCGACCCCGCCGACCTGGCCCTGCGCCTGGCCGCCGCCCTGGGCGCGGCCGCCCTGGCCACCTGGGTGGCCGGCCGTCTCGGCCGGGGGAGAGGGGTGGTCGCCGTGGCCGGGGCGGTGCTGCTGGCCGGGGCGGCGTGCTGGCCGCTGGCCCCGGCCGACCCGGTGGTCACCTCAACGCTGGACCGGGACAGCCGCCTGTCGGCCAACACCGCCACCGCCATCGACGTGCTCGGCCCGGTGGCCGCCGAGCCGGGAACGGTCCTCGCCGTCTCCGGGCCGCAACGGCTCCGGGTCGCCGTCGAGCTCGGCCTGCCCCTCGACCGGGTCCGCGACCTGTTCCTGGCCGGCCTCGCCGCCCCCCTCGACCAGGCCCTGGCCGGCACCGCCGCCGTGTTCCACGACGCCGACGGCGACCGGCCTCCGGAGCGGTTCGCCCGCCTGTCCACGACCGTGCCGACCCGGGTCGGGGAACTGGAGCTGGTTCCCTTGCGGACCGACCCGGAGCGGGGGCTGTACGTCCACCGGGTCGAGGACCCCTGAGAAGCGGAAGGCCCGCGGCCGTTCGCGGGCCGGGTTCCGGCTCCGGGGGCGAGACTCGAACTCGCAGCCGTTGCCTTAACAGGGCACTGCTCTGCCGATTGAGCTACCCCGGAATGACAGCATCGTCGAGGAGCGCGCGAACGAGCCCCATGATACGGCGGTGGGTCGCCGAGCAACTGTAGTCGATGCTGACGCAGCCGTGCACATGCTTGCTGTGCCGGATGCTCGGGTCCGGAACCGCCCGGTACGGCTTCTGGAACTGGGACGGAGGGATCCCGGTCAACTCTGACCAGAAGGCAAGCGAGGCGCCCAGGTCCAGCCCTTCGTGCAGATACAGACGCAACCGGAGCCGCCTCTCGTCGATCTGGAAGAACCGCCGAAACCAGGCGCAGTAGAAGACGATCATCCGAGGGTCGCTGTTGGCGAACTTCACCGCCCCATCCCGCTTGGACCCTTCCCCCGCATACAGCGCCACGCCCGCGACCAGGAACTCCCGCTCCGACAACCGCCCGACCCGGACCCGGCCCTCCTCGACCAGCCGCTCGACCTCCGCCTGCTTGCGCCGCTGGAGCGCGTTCGGTTCCCGGCGCCGCCCCCGGGGCGGGGGCCGGACCGGGGCGGCGAACTCCACGTCGCGCACCCACACCGACACGCTGCTCTTGGAGACGCCGAGGCGGGCGGCGATCTCGGCCAGGGGCAGGCCGGCCCGGCGCAGCTGGCGTGCCTGCTGCTGTTCGGCAAGCTTGCCCCGGTAGCCCATGGGGGCATCCTCCCGTAACGGCGGGACAGGCCGGGCGATGCGTCCACAGGGCGACTTAGCATGCCTTTAGCTGCGCCGGGTGATGATCCGCGGCAACGTCACGAGGGGGAGATGCATGAGCCGAACGGCGAAGCTGGTCATCGCCGGCGTGGTGCTGCTGGTACTGGCCCTGGGGGGCGGGTTCCTGCTGTTCGTGAACCGGACCTCGGACTCGCCGCCGCCGGCGGCGCTCGACCCGGCGCCGACGACCACCGCCGGGGAGCCCGCGGCGACCCAGGGGGACGGGGCGACCAGTCCGGACGGCACCTGGCAGGTCAGCGACGATGGCTCCTCCTACGTCGGCTACCGGGTCAGGGAGCAGCTGGCCTTCCTGAGCAGCCCCAACGATGCCGTCGGCCGCTCAACGGCCGTGACCGGGACCATGGAGGTGGCCGGGGACACCGTCGAATCGGCCCGGATCGAGGCCGACCTGACCCAGCTGACCAGCGACGAGAGCCGCCGTGACAACGCCATCCGGGAGCGGGGGCTGGAGTCGGCGCGGTACCCGACGGCCACCCTGGAGCTGGCCGAGCCGATCCAGCTGGCCTCGGCGCCGGTCGAGGGCCAGCAGGTCCGGGGCGAGGGCACGGGCCGGCTGACCGTCCACGGCGTCACCCGCGAGGTCGACCTGTCGGTGCAGGGGCGCTGGTCCGGGGAGACCATCCAGGTGGTCGGGCAGCTGCCGGTCAAGATGACCGACTTCGAGATCGAGCCGCCCCGCTTCGGCCCGGTGGTCTCGATCGAGGACAGCCTGAACGTCGACTTCAACCTGGTGTTCGAGCGCGCCTGACCGGTTCGGGCTAGGTGCCGGTCCCGCTCAGGATGAGCACCAGCTGGGTCATGTCGAACAGGACGTGGGCCAGGATCAGCGGCCACAGCCGCCGGGTCCGGTGGAAGTACCAGGAGTACATCAGGCCGAGCCCGAAGATGGTCAGGGCCGCCCCCAGCCCCTGGTAGACGTGGAGGACGCCCCACAGGGCGGTCGGGAGCAGCAGGATCACCGCCGTGGGGGCCCCCAGCTGCTCGAGCCGGGTCTGGGCGTAGCCCCGGACCACGATCTCCTCGGTGACCCCGGCGGTGACGGCGATCAGCACCGCCTGGATGGCCCGGAACCACAGCGGCAGCCCCTCGGGCAGGAAGTCGACCTCGCGCTGGCCGAAGTACTGGAACAGCTGGGCCAGGACCAATACCACGATGAAGCTGGCGACCCAGAGGAGCAGGCCCATGCCGAGGTCGCCGGACCGGAACCGGGTCAGGCCGATACCCGGCCAGCGCTCGCGGTTGCGGGTCAGCAGGAACCCGATGACCAGGACCGGCGACCAGGACAGGAACAGCTGGAAGACGATGCTGACCACCGACGGGAGCAGCTGGGCCTCGACCTCGGCGCTGCCCTGAGGCCCGAGGGCGAGAATGAGCAGCCCGAGGATGCCGGGGGAGAAGGCCAGCAGCAGGACCAGCCCGAGCTCCAGCCGCAGCATCCGTGGCGACCCGGGCGGCCTCGGCACCGGGTTGCGGGTCGGCCGGGGCCCGCCCAGCTCGGGTGGCGCGGTCCCGTAGGGCCCGGGGACCGGCACCCCGAAGGGCACCGTCCCGGGTGGTCGCGGGTCGGTCGGGTCGGCCACGGAGCTCCTTGCGGACGTCAGGAATCCCAGCGTACAGCAGGCTACGGAGTTCTCCGTTTTGTAACGCCTCGGTGGGGGTACGGTCAGGCGCTGGTAACTCGTGATATCGTCCCGTGCGATCTGCCCCAAACCCACGTCGTCCGCCGGTCCTGGCGGGCGACGGGAAGGAGACACGTTTCTATGCTCGCCTACCTCGATGCCGCATCGGGCAGCCTGATCGTGCAGGCGATCGTGGCCGGCGCCGCGGGTGCGGCGGTGTTCTTCAAGCTGGGCTGGCGCAGGATCACCTCCCCGTTCCGCCGTCGTCCCGCCGCCGAGGTCGGCGAGCGCGACGACAGCTGAGCGGCGCCCCCGGACAAGAGCACACGGTAGGAACCTGATGAGCGATCTGGAGCTGGAGCCTGCGTCGTTCCGGGACCCGGCGAGCACGGTGGCGTACCTCGACGGCCGGGTCCTGCGCGGGCTGACCAAGGAAGGTGCCGCCGACTACGACCTCCTCGCCGCCGCCCCCTTCTTCGCCAAGGCCATGGACGACGGCAAGCTGGTCAGGACGACCGAGGTCCCGGTGGAGGACCTGCCCCAGAGCGTCCGCGGCGACGCCTGGGTGAAGGCCCTGGAGCACGAGCGGATCCCGTTCGTGACCTACCCGTACGAGTGGACCTTCTCGATGCTCAAGGACGCGGCCCTGGTCCACCTGGACCTGCTCCTGGCCGCCCTCGGCACGGACCTGACCATGAAGGACGGCTACGCCTACAACCTGGCGTTCAGTGGCGCCCGGCCGGTCTTCATCGACGTCGGCTCCTTCGAGCGGGTCCGCCCCGGCGAGCCGTGGGCCGGCTACCGCCAGTTCTGCCAGACCATGCTCTACCCGCTGCTGCTCCAGGCCCACAAGGACGTCCGCTTCCAGCCCTGGCTGCGCGGCGCCGTCCAGGGCATCCAGCCCCAGGACCTGGCCAAGCTGTTCACCGGCACCGACAAGATGAAGCCGGGTGTGCTCAAGCACGTCTCGCTGCACGGCGCCATGGACCAGCGCTACTCCAGGTCGAGGGCCCAGGACACCCAGAAGGAGCTGAAGGCGGCCGGGTTCTCGACCGAGCTGCAGAAGGCCACGGTCGCGGCCATCCGCAAGCTGGTGGCCAAGCTCGAGTGGAGCCGGTCGGCCTCGGAGTGGAACGACTACCAGAAGACCAGCACCTACACCGACGCCGAGCGGGAGATCAAGGCCGCCTTCGTGGCCAGGTCGCTCGAGGGCAAGGGGGCCAGGCTGGTCTTCGACCTCGGCGGCAACGACGGCACCTACTCCAGGGTGGCCGCCGGCCACGCCGACTACGTGGTCTGCGCCGACGGCGACGACCTGGTCCTGGACGGCCTCTACCGGTCCCTGCGCCAGGAGGGCAACCGCCAGATCGTGCCCGCCTACCTGGATCTCTCCGACCCCTCGCCCGGCCTCGGCTGGCGGGGCCGCGAGCGGGCCGCCTTCTTCGACCGGGCCCGCCCCGACGCCGTCCTCGCCCTTGCCCTGCTCCACCACCTGGCCATCACCGGCAACGTCCCGCTGGCCGAGCTGGTCGACTGGCTGCACTCGCTCGGCGGGCGCCTGGTCGTCGAGTTCGTCGACCCGGCCGACCCGATGGCCGACCGCCTCCTGGCCAACAAGCCCCCGGGGATGCACGGCGACTACCGCCGCGAGGTGTTCGAGCGCCTGCTGGAGACCCGCTTCGACATCGTCGACCGCGCCGAGTACCCGTCGGGCACCCGCACCCTGTACCACGCGACCCCTCGCCGCTAGCCACGGGGTACGATCCCGCCGAGGGGCTGTAGCTCAGTCGGTCAGAGCAAGCGACTCATAATCGCTCGGTCGCAGGTTCGAGGCCTGCCAGCCCCACCCAACGCCGCAGGCCAGAGCCCTGCCGCACTTGCCTGGTGGTCCGGGCCAGTGCCTACCACCCGGCGAGTTCGGCCGCCCTGCATGGTGAACCGCACGGACGAGGCGCCTTCCCGATTATTCCCGGCAGCCTGACCAGCGAGTGCCGAACAGCACCTTCCGGTGGAACCCGTAGTGGCGTCACCGGTGGGAAGTACGGGTCGCTGAAGGCCAGGCCGCCGGCCGACCCGCGTTCAGGGCACGGTCGACGCTGGAGCGGGCGGCCCCGCCCGGGCTTCGCCCGTACGGCCCAGACCAGGCCTCGCTCTGGAGGGGAGCCCCCATGGGGTCAGCCGGCGCTGGCGGCGGTGCCCCCTGCGTTGATGGTTGCGGACTCCAGGGCGCCGCTGGGGACGCCCCAGCGCTGCAGTACGTCGGCATAGTCGCCCGAGCGCATGACGCGCTCCATAGCGTCACGCACGACATTGCGTAACTCGGTCTGGTCCTTCGCCACGGCGATTCCATAGGGGCTTGGCTCGTACTGGGTGCTGGCCGCAAGCTGGTAGTGCGCGCTTGTCCGCTGGTCTGTCGACACGTGGACGGCCGGCGGATAGTCGCTGAGGACGGCGACGGCACGGCCGGTCCGCAGCTGGACGAGGGCGTTGGCGTTGTCACCGTAGGTCCGGATGTCGATCCTTTTCCCCGCGCAGCCCTTCTGGGTGCGCTGGAGCAGGTCCACTTGGGTGGTCTCCTCCTCGACGGCCACGACCTTGCCGCACAGGTCCTTCAGCGTGCTGATCCCGTGCGGGTTGCCGCGTTGGACGATGATGGAGGTGCCTGCCTGGAAGTAGTTGACGAAGTCTGCGTGCTTCTCGCGTTCGGCGGTATCGGTCATGGAGGCCATGGCGATGTCGATCTTGTCGCTGTTGAGCTGCGGCAGCAGGTCGCTGAAGTCCACGTTGACCCATTCGAACCGCACCCCGAGCACCCGTCCCATCGCGGCGGCGAGGTCGGGCTCGAAGCCGACAATGGTGCGGCCGTCGGGGGCGAAGAAGGAGGCCGGAGGGTATGGATCACCTCCGCCCACACGAACGCTGCCGCGCGTGAGGATGCCGGCCGGTAGGCGGTCGTGCAACGCCTGGTCGAAGGTGGCGGCCGAGGCGGCTGGCCCGTCGGTGTTGGTGCGGTCGCTCCCGCATCCCGAGGCGATGAGCAACGCCAACAGCGCGGCACCGGCGACGATGGAATGTCGCGAACGACGGTGCAGACGGGTCATGACCAGTTGGCCTCCAGCGTCGTGTGCGATTGCTCGTTTTGGACGGTGTCGGCAGGTCGGTGGTAGCGGTTGACCAGTTCGTCGTAGGGCAGCGGCTTGGAGAAGAGATAGCCCTGGGCGCATTCGCAGCCTGCTGCGGCGAGCCAGTTGGCGGCATCCGCGGTTTCTACGCCTTCGGCGGTCACGCGGCACCCCAGCCCGTCGGCGAGCCCGATGAGCGAGCGCACGATGGCACGGTCCCGCTCGTCTCGCTCCAGATCCATGACGAACGACTGGTGGATCTTCAACTCCGCGATGGGGAGGTTGCGCAGCTGTGACAGGCTTGTGTAGCCCTCGCCGAAATCGTCGATGCTGATGGCGATCCCCTGGCCCGCCAGCGCCGCGACAGTCTGCGCGGCGGCGACCGCGTCCGCCGCCAAGGCGGTCTCGGTAATCTCCAGATGGAGCTGGTTCGCCGGGACGCCGAACTGGGCCAGCAGCTCCGCTACCGACCCGGGGAACACCTCGACTTCAAGGTTGCGCGCCGACACGTTCACTGCCACCGGCCATGGCAGTCCCAGCGCCGTCCAGGCGGCGTGGTCGGTGAGGGCACGCCGCAGAACCCACCTCGTGAGGGGGTCGATGAGGCTGGACTGCTCCACGGCCGGCAGGAACTCGGCTGGAGACAGCAGCCCGCGTTGCGGGTGGTCCCAGCGCACCAGAGCCTCGACGCCGCAGATCTGGCCGGTGGCCAGCTCCACCTTCGGCTGGTAATGCAGGACCAGCTCGTGGTGTTCCAGGGCCCGCCGCAGCTCGCCCTGCACGATGAGCCACTGGGTTGGATGCGTGGCGGTCGCCGACTCATAGACGACGATCCCAGAGGTTCCGCGCTTTCCCTGGTACATCGCGGCGTCGGCGTGCTGGAGGAGCAGTTCGACGGTGTTGCCGTGGGCGGGGTAAAGCGCGACCCCGAAGCTCGCCTCGATGCTGAGCGGGACCCCATCGAGCACGATTGGGGTGGCCAGCTCCTCACGCACCCGGGCGAGCAGCTGGAGGGCATGCGCGGCGTCGGGGATGCCAGGCAGGATCATGCCGAACTCGTCGCCCCCCAGCCGCGCGACTGTGTCATCGGTGCGCAGGGACGCGGGCAGCCGTTGGGCAACGACGCGCAGCAGCTCGTCGCCCGCGTGGTGGCCGAGGGTGTCGTTGACGTCCTTGAAGCGGTCTAGGTCGACGAGGACGATGGCGCCGTGAGCGTCGCGCTGGCCGCGCTCGACGGCGTCCTCTGCCTGTTCGCGGAACCATTTGCGGTTGGGTAGTCCGGTCAGCGCGTCGTGTAGGGCCTCGTGCTGGTGCCGGGTGGCGTGGCGGCGCAGGCGACGGGTCGTCGACCAGGCGATGAACGCCAGCACGGCATACAGCGCGGTGAGCCCGGCGGCCAACCGCCAGTAGGTGCGGCGCATCTGCGCCTGGACGTGCTTGGCGATGGTGCTGTACGGCAGATAGAGCTCCAGCACGCCGGTCGACTGGCCGGTGGCCTTGGCGACGACCGGCTGCAGCACGCGAATCACCTGACCGTGGGCGCCGTCAGGGTCCTGGACGATGGCGACGTCGGTGCGGCCGACCGCGGCGGCGCCGAAGGCAGGATGTGAGGTCGGCAGGGCGCCGGCGGTGGATCCATTGTCGGAGAACACGACCCGTCCCCGGAAGCCGCGGAGGCGAAGCCGGATGACCGAACCGTGGAAGATGGCCAGGTCGGTGGCGCCCTGGAGCCGTTGGCGTTCCTCGGCGGTCAGCTGCTGATCGAGATCGGTCCCGGTGAGGGCCGGCGCGATCGCCATCTCCTCGATCACCGCGGCTTGCGCCCGACCCTGCTCCAGCCCACTCTCCAACGCCTCCTCCTGGGCACCACGCACCAGCACGGCGCCGAGCAGCACCACCGGGACCAGGCTGGCCGCAGCATAGGCCGCGAACAAGCGCGAACCCACATGCGGCATGCTCTTCGAGGGCTCCTGCATACCTGTTTCTATCGGCCCCCCGACCAGGCGCATGAGGGCGCGGGTCTGGTCCGCTGCACCCGTCACCCAGCGTGCAGAGCCGGGTAGCCGGCGACCCGTCGGTTGGTCCCGGGGTTATCGAAGTTGGAGCGCGCGTGAGCCTCAGCCCGACCTTGTGGAGCACCAGGCTCGTAATCGGATGGTCGCCGCTCGCGGTCCGGCTTGGCGAAGCCGCCTACTGGTGCTGGTCAGTCGTGGGAGGCGGCCGGTTGCGGCTGTGTGGCCAGCCACGCGGCCAGCTCGGCTGCGGGCATCGGCCTAGCGAGGTAGTAGCCTTGCACGCTGTCACAGCCCAGGGTGGCCAGCTCCTGCCAGGTCGCTTGGTCCTCGACGCCCTCGGCGACCACCCGCAGGCCGAGGTTGTGGCCGAGATCCACCGTCGAGCGGACGATCACCGCGTCGCTCTGGTTGTGGCGCAGGTGCTTGACGAACGAGCGGTCGACCTTTAGCTCGTCCACCGGAAGGCTCTTGAGGTACGCCATGGAGGAGTAGCCGGTGCCGAAGTCGTCGATCGCCAGCTGCACGCCAAGCACGTGCAGGCGGTTGAGGATCTCCAGGGCCCGGGTCGGATCGGTCATGATCGAGCTCTCGGTGATCTCCAGCACCAGGCGTTCAGGGGCGACCGCGGTGTCTTCAAGCAACGCGGTGATCTGGTCGGGCAGGGTGAGGTCGAGCAGGCAGCGGGTGGACAAGTTGACCGCGACCGACAGCGCGCGGCCGGCGTCCCGCCAAGCGCGGCACTGACGCAAGGCGGCGTCCAAGACATGGGCGGTGAGCGGACGGATCAGCCCGGTGGTCTCGGCGAGCGGGACGAACTCGCCCGGGCCGAGCAGGCCGTGCTCGGGGTGTTGCCAGCGCACCAGCGCCTCTACGCCGAGAATCCGCCCCGAGCGCACGTCGGCCTTGGGCTGGTAGTGCACCACCAGCTCGCCGGCCGCCAAGGCACGGCGGAGCTGGCCGAGCAGGCTGAGCCGACGCGGATTGTGCTGGTCCATGTAGGGGTCATAGACGGTGTACCCGGCGTGGGTGGCCTTGGCGGCGTACATGGCCACGTCGGCACGTTGCAGCAGCTCGTTGGCGTCACTGGCGTGGTCGGGGTAGACGGCCACACCGATGCTGGCGTCGACGTCCAGGGTGAGCCCGTCCACGGTGAACGGCGCCTCGATCGCCGCGCTGAGCTTGTCAGCAACCACCGTCGCCTCCTGGACGCTGGCGATTTCGGGCAAGAGCACGGCGAACTCGTCGCCGCCCAGACGCGCGACCGTGTCGCTGCCGCGCAGGCTGCCGTGAAGGCGCTCGGCGACCTGCTGCAGCAGCAGGTCACCGTGGTGGTGGCCGAGGGTGTCGTTGACCTCCTTGAAGCGGTCCAGGTCCAGTAGCAGCAGCGCGGCGGTCAGCCCCTGCCGGCCGGCGAGACGCAGCGCCTGCTCGGCGCGGTCCCGGAGGAGGGCACGGTTGGGCAGCCCGGTGAGCTGGTCGGTGAACGCTTGGCGGGTCAGCGCGCGTTCCAGCTGCTTGCGCTCGCTCACGTCGCGTAGGGTGAACAGCACCCCACGCACCGCCTCGTCGCCGAGAAGGTTGCGGCCCAGACCCTCGACATCACGCCAGGTGCCGTCCGGCCGGCGCAGGCGGAACTCGAACGATTCCTCACCGCCCGCGGTGTCGAGCAGGTGCTGGAGCGTGGCGGTGAGCGGGCCGGCGTCATCGGGGTGCACGTGGCGACCGACGAACGCCACCATCGGCTGCCCCTGCAGCTGGTCGGCGGCCAGGTGCAGCACGCGGGTGGCCGAGGAGCTGACGTAGGTGACCTTGCCGGCCGCGTCGAGCACGATGGTGGTGTCGGAGGAGCCGGCCACCAGCGCCTGGAAGCGGCGCTGGTCGTGGTCGCGGAGCTGCTGGTGGAGGGCGGCCATCTCCTGGGAGGACAGTTCCATCAAGCGCTCGCTGGTATAGCGCTCGGCGTCCGCCTCGGCATAAGAGCGCTCGACCCGCTCCAAGAACCGCTGCCAGTCCGTCAAATCTGGCGGGGTGGCGGGGTCCAGCGACAGCCGGCGGAGCTGTCTGGCCAGCACCCGGTGCACGCTGGCTAGGCCTCCACCAGGGTGGTCAGGGTCATGGTCTGGTTGTGGAGTTCACAGGGGCCCGTGGCGGTGGGGGAGATCTCCCCATAGGAGTAGAACCCAACCTGGCTGCTGGCAGGCGGCAGGCTGTCGAGGACCGCCTCGACCTCCTCCTCGGTCCGTTCGCCAAGCACCAGGCGGCGGCCGACGCAGCTGATCGCGATGGCCAGGCAGCCCCCGCGGGAATCCTCAGCAGGGTAGGCCATCTGTCCCGCCGTGGCGGCGCCCTCCACCAGCCGGTCGAAGTTGGCCCGCATCAGCTGGACCCGGCTGCCCTGAGGCAGATCCCCGGCGAAGGTCAGGGACTGGTTGGCCTCATCCACTCCCAGTACGGTGCGGACCAGCCCGGCCCCGCCATCGTCGGCGCAGAGGGCCAACGGGAAGAGCAGAGCCGTGGCCGGCAGCCCGGCCGCCCGCTCGCCCAGATACCGCTTGTACAGCGCCAGCGCGGGCTCGCCGTCCAGCTCGTACAGCACCTTGCCGTCCGAGCGGGTCACCTGCCGCTCCACCCCGAAGCTGTCCCAGCCGCCCCACGAGCCATGCCCGATCCGGACCCGGTCGCCGTACAGGCCGATCGCCGAGACCACCCCGGCGGTCGGGCGGCCCTGGGCCACCACCCAGGTCGCGGCGAATCGGTCGCCGTCGCCGGCCAGCCCACCGCTGACGACGACCTCGGCCGGCAGCACCTCCTTGACGCCGTTGAGCAGCTCGGTGCCGTTGACCCCGAGCCCGTCCGACAACACCAGCACCCCACGCAGTCCCGGCCCTACCAGCGTCCCAGCCAGCTCGCGGCCCGCCTGCCGTGAGTCGGTCGGGGCCGCGACGGCCGCTTCGGCGCGCCGGAGGGTTGTGTGCTCGAACCGGGCCACGGCCACACTCATCTCGCCCTCGGCCACCCGCCGGTCCAGGATCTCCCCGGCGGTCGAGCAGCCGGCCAGCTGGGCCTGCGGCAACGCCGCCGCGAGCTCGGCCAGCCGCGCCGTCGCCACCTCCTCGGGTGGCGACCCGAACGCCAACACCAGCGTCGAAGGCCCATCCAGCTCGCTGGGCAGCGGAGCCGACCAGCCGCTCGACGGCTCCCATGCAAGCGACCGCACGTCCATGCCGAGCTCCTATTAACCGGCCGGGTCCAGGTCACCGCCCGGCGTTCGTCAGGATCATCGACACGACCAGTACCGACATGAGCCTTCCAGCCGTTGCCCTTGGAAACGGGGTGCGGTGGCGCCGAGGCACCGGCTCTGCCGAGCGCTACCCACAGCGTCGACACGGCGCCAGGCGGAGCGGCGGGTATGTCATTCTCAGAGTCATTCCACCAGGCACAACCAGCGAGACAGGAGACGACCAGGCGGACAGGACAGCCGACCTGACCAGCGTGAACGACACTAGAGGGTATCCGGTGGACTGTTGTGAACCGACGCATAATCGCTCGATCGCAGGTTCGAGGCCTGCCAGCCCACCCAACGCCGCAGGTCAAGGCCTCGGTACTACTGGGCAGCTCTTCAAGCTCCTGGAACGCTGGGAACGCTCGACCGTCGGCTACGACGGATCACCTGAGCTGGCTACCAGGCCCGGTCGCTGCCAACCCGTAGGCAGGGTGTAGAGCCAGCCTTCTTGCCAGGCGAATGGGGCCACCATGACCTCGTGGAGGACGGCGCCGGCCAGCAGGTGATCCAGCGCCCAGCGGGTCGCCGAATGGCCGACCACCACCACCCGGGCCCCGTCCCAATCGCGCGCCAGCTCCTCCAGGAAGCCGGCCACCCGGCCCACGACCTGGAGGTAGCTTTCCCCGCCTGGGAACGGCTGGTCGATCCGCCGTGTCCGCTCGCGCTCCAGCCGGGACACCGCATGCCGTTCCACGTGCCGTAGTTGCATTCGCGCAGCCGAGCGTCTCGGTGGACGGGAATGCCTGATCCGCCGAAGGCAAGCTCCACCGTCTCCACCGCGCGCCCGAGATCCGAGGCGAACACCGCCGCGACCCCATCGTTGCGGCGTCGCCGACCGAGTTCTGTGGCCCGAATCCTGCCTCGCTCCGACAGCCGGCCGTCCAACCAGCCAGTCGCAACACCCGCCTCGTTGTCGGTCGTCACGGAGTGCGTCTCGAGGACGATCGCAACGGCCACGACCACCTCCACAGCAGCAACGCAGGGACCTGAGGGCCATCAAGCTTGCCCAGCCACCTGGTGGGTAGATATCGCAACCTCCCATATCCCTGGTTGCCGGTGCGGGAGCCCCTCGCCCGGCGGGTGCCGCTGCGCGGAGGGCGGCGCGCTATGCCATCTTGAGGATCCGGTTGATCTCCTTGATGACGAGCTCGGGCTGCTCCAGGTCGATGTCGTGGGAGGACTGGACCTCGACCAGCCGGCCGTTGGGCACAGCCTTGGTGAACTGGGCCTGCTTGGCGGCGATGAACGCCCGCATCCGCTTGACCGGCCAGTTCGGGGGCAGCTCGACCGGTCGGGCGGCCAGGTAGGTGATCGGCACGTCCGGCACCTTGGCGACCAGCGCCTTGGCCTGATCCACGGTGCGGTAGAACTCCACCCGCTCCTGGTTGGCGTCCTGTTCGGCCATTACCTGGGCACGCTCATCCTTGGGAATCAGCTGGTCGACCTGGTCATCGGTGGGCAGGCTGCCGTCCAGGCTGACCAGCCCCATGACCTGGTCGGGGTAGGTGCCGGCGTACATGATGGCCAGCAGGCCACCGAACGAGAACCCGACCAGCAGGTACGGCCCAGCGACACCGGCGGCGTCCAGCAGGGCATGCAGGTCGCGGACGCTGTCGGCGCCGGTGTGGCGGCCCGGGTCCGAGTCGCTGCCGCCCACGTTCAGCCGGTCGTAGGTGCAGACCCGGACCCGGCTGGCCAGCGGGGCGCTGATCGACTTGACATCCGAGCCGTCGCCGCCCAGGCCATGCAGGTACACCACGGTCGGTGACCCTGGGGCGCTCTTTCCCTCACAGCGCAGGTGGAGCTTGTGGCCGCCGACGTCGAAGCTGCCGTCGATGTTGCCGGTGGCCGCCGGCTGGGTGGTCGCCGGTCCCGGGGCCGCCGAGTTGTTGGCGCTGTCGCCGGCGCCCGAGCAGCTCCCCAGCAGGACCGTCAGGACCACCATGGTGACGATTCTTCGCACCGCTGGCCTCCCCATTCCCCGCTCGACTTGCCCTGACGTCGACACGATCGGTCGTGACCGTCCCAGCAGCGTTACGAGCCCGGAGGCAGATGGCGAACCAGTCCGGCACGCGTCAACCAACGGTGAGCCGCATCCGCAGTGCCAAGGATGCTGCAGGCCAGCGCGGGAGCGCCTTCGCCGGGCGGGTGCCAGGGCGCGGAGGGGGAACGCCCGACCCGTGTCCTGGGGACCATCCGGCCCGGCCCGGGTCAAGGTGGAGCGCCCGCAGGCCGGCAGCTCGCCCCTCGGGCCGTCCTAGCTGGCCGCAGCTGGCGGCCGAGGACGGACGACCTAATGGCCATGCACTAGCCCTGGGATGGGAGGGTTGCTGTACGGCCGAGCCGGCGGGTGAGCACCACACGAAACGACTGGGTACAGCTGAGCCCTTTCGTCAAGACCGTGCCCCCGCCGGCCAGGCGAGGAGGCCGATGGCTGGTGGGATGACGTGCCGACGCTCGAGCACTGCTCCATTAGGTTG
>DATABK010000035.1:0-6201 GCA_036259695.1 Actinomycetes bacterium
CCAGGTTGATCTCGGTCAGGTCGTTGGTGACGAGCTTGCCGTCGACGACCACGCCCGGGGTCACGTACATCTTGCGGCCCCAGTCGGTCATGGTCTCGTAGCGGAAGTCGCAGTGGTCGGGGTCGTTGAGGCTGCCCCAGCCGCCGAGCAGGACCCGCCGCCGGCCGACCTCCTCGTAGCCGGGCAGCGCCTGGTAGAAGAAGTCGAACAGGTCGTCGTGCATGGGCACGACCCGCTTCATGAACTCCACGTACCGCATCAGGCGGGTCAGGTAGTCGGTGAACAGCTGCACGGTGGCCACCGTGCCCACCCCGCCCGGGTAGAGGGTCGAGGGGTGGACGTGGCGGCCCTCCATCAGGCAGAACATCTCCCGGGTGGACCGGCTGACCTGGAGCGCCTCGCGGTAGAACTCGCCCTCCAGCGGGTTCAGCGAGCGCATGATGTCGCCGATGGTGCGGTAGCCGTGGTCGGCGGCGTGGGGGGCCTCGGTGTGGTTGGCCTGCTCGAGCACGCCCGGGTTGGTCTCCTTGACCATCCGCTCGCAGTAGTCGACCCCGACCAGGTTCTCCTGGAAGATGTTGTGGTCGAACATGTACTCGGCCGACTCGCCGAGGTTGATGATCCACTCCCCCAGGTGCGGCGGGCGGACCCCGTAGGCCATGTTCTGGTTGTAGACCGAGCAGGTGGCGTGGTTGTCCCCGCAGATGCCGCAGATGCGGCTGGTGATGAAGTGGGCGTCGCGGGGGTCCTTGCCCTTCATGAAGATCGAGTAGCCGCGGAAGATCGACGAGGTCGAGAAGCACTCGGCGACCCGCTTGTTGGCGAAGTCGATCTTGGTGTAGATCCCGAGGCTGCCGACGATCCGGGTGATCGGGTCCCACGCCATCTCGACGAGGCCGTCACCGGTCCCTGCGCGTTCGGTGGTGGTCATCGGTGCCCCTCCCCTACCAGTTCGGGCGGTAGCCGGTGGTCAGCTCCCGGCCGGTCTTGCGCCACTTCGGCTCCTTGTCCACCGTCTTGGCGGTCACGTTGCGCAGGCTGCGGATCACCGACCCGTACATGCCGCTGGCCGCGGTAGAGACCTTGCTCCCGGGCGGCTCGTCCATGAACGGCATGAACTTGTCCGGGAACCCGGGCATGGTGCAGCCGATGCAGATGCCGCCGACGTTGGGGCAGCCGCCGATGCCGTTGAGCCAGCCCCGCTTGGGCACGTTGCACTTCACCACCGGCCCCCAGCAGCCGATCTTGACCAGGCACTTGGGCGACCCGTACTCGGTGGCGAAGTCGCCCTGCTCGTAGTAGCCGGCCCGGTCGCAGCCCTCGTGCACGGTCATGCCGAACAGCCAGGTGGGCCGCAGGGCCTCGTCCAGGGGGATCATCGGGGCCGAGCCGGCCGCCTGGTAGAGCAGGTACAGGATCGTCTCGGACAGGTTGTCGGGCTGGATGGGGCAGCCGGGCACGCAGACGATCGGGATGCCGGCCGAGGACTTCCAGCTCCAGCCCAGATAGTCGGGGACGCCCATGGCCCCGGTGGGGTTGCCGGCCATGGCGTGGATGCCGCCGTAGGTGGCGCAGGTGCCGACGGCCAGCACGGCCAGGGCCTTGGGGGCCAGGCGGTCGATCCACTCGCTGGTGGTCATCGGCTGGCCGGTCTCGGGGTTGTTGCCGAAGCCGCACCAGTAGCCCTCGCGCTTGATCGCCTCGTTGGGGATCGAGCCCTCGATCACCAGCACGAACGGCTCCAGCTCGCCCCGGTCGGCCTTGAAGAACCACTCCAGGAAGTCGTCGGCGCCGGCGTTGGGACCGCACTCGAAGTCGATCAGCGGCCAGTGGACGGCCACCTTGGGCAGGCCCGGGAGGGCGCCAAGGGCGATCTCCTCGATGCTCGGCTGGGTCGCCGCCGTGAGCGCGACCGAGTCCCCGTCACAGCTGAGGCCGGCGTTGATCCAGAGAATGTGGACGACGGCCTCTTCCTGCTCGGTGCCTGCTGCCATGCCGCTTCACCACCTCGGAAAGGGTCGGTCAGGAGCCGTTGGCCGCGGCCAGGGCGGTCTGGGTCAGCTCCCACAGCACGTGGTAGACGGTGGTCTGGGCCTCCTGGATCCGGTGGACCGAGGAGGAGGGGACGACGAACAGGTAGTCGATGGTGTCGAGCTCGGCCATTTTCCCGCCCTCGTAGCCGGCGAGGCCGATGGTGAGGAGCCCGCGCCGGCTCGCCTCCTCGAACGCGCGGACCAGGTTGTCGGAGTTGCCGCTGGTCGACAGGCCGACGGCGATGTCGCCGGGCCGGCCGAAGGCGGCCAGCTGGCGGGCGAAGACGACGTCGAAGCCGACGTCGTTGGCCAGGGCGGTGACCACGGCCACGTCGTCGGTGAGCGACAGGGCGGGCAGGGCCCGCCCGCCCGGGCGCGGGTGCAGGAAGGTGGTGGCCACGGCCTGGGCGTCGGTGGAGCTGCCGCCGTTGCCGAAGGCGAACAGCCGCCCCCCGCCAGCGAACGCGCTCGCCATGGCCCGGGCGCAGTCGGCCAGCCGGGCCGCGTCCCGCTGCACGGTGAGGCGCCGCAGCTCGACGATCTCGGCCGCCTTGTCGACGGTGGAGCGGCGGACCTGGTCGAGCACGTCGTCCAGGTTGGAGCCGCCCGAGTACAGGAACGGATAGAGGGACTCGACCCCGGTGCCGTCAGGAGCCACCGGCGGCACCTCCGACGACGGCGATGGCCTCCTTGGCGTGGACGAGGATGGTGTCGCCGACGGCCGCGTCGACCAGGGCGACGCTGACCTCCTCCATGCTCTGGCCGGTGTCGACCACGGCCAGGTCGGCCTCGAGCAGCCGCACCACCCGGACCTCGACGGCCTCGTCCGAGCAGGTGATGCAGACGTCGCCGTAACAGGCAGGGACCTCGCCGCTCACCGGATCACCTCCGGGTCGAGCACGCCAGGCTGCTCGAACAGGACGTGGACCAGCTCCCAGAGGACGTGGTAGGCGGTGACGTGGACCTCCTTGACGACCAGGGGGTCGTCGGCGCGGGCGACCAGGGCGTGGTGGACGCTGCCGCTGCGGGCCGTCTCGCCGCCGTCCCCGCCGACCAGGGCGATGGTCAGCATGCCGAGGTGGGCCGCCGCCTCCAGCCCGGCCAGCACCGCCGGGTCGTTGCCGTCGACCGACACCCCGAGGGCGATGTCCTCGGGGACGGCCAGGTAGCGGAGCTGGTGGGCGTAGACCTCGGCGTAGCCCTCGCGACCGGCGATGCTGGTCAGGGTGGCCACGTCCCCGGTCAGGGAGATGGCCGGCAGGGCCCGCTTGCCCACGATCACCGGGTGGACGAACTCGACCGCGATGTGCTGGGCGTCGGTGCTCGGCCCGCCGCTGCCGAAGCAGACCAGCTTGCCCCCGCGGTGGAAGCGGATGGCCATGGCGTGGCAGGCCGCCGCGACCTGCTCGGCGTCGTCGGCCAGGGCCTCGACAGGCTTGACCCGCTGCTCCAGGGCGTCCGTCGCTGCCGACGTCAGCATCTCCGACAGTCGCTGTCGCATGCGCGGCCCTCCCGGCAGGCTACCGGCGTTTGGGAAGCATGCGCCGTCGCAGCCCGCATTGCAAGACAGTTCTGTCCGGACAGTCCCCGGGACTTCTGTCACGATTGCCGGGTTCCTAGGACCGAAGCCGAACCTCGCCTACAATCGCACAAATTGGCGGCGGCGTGAGGAGCGATCCTTGGAGGAGCGCGTTGGGTCCACCCGGGGGGACCGGGTGCCCGACGACGCTGGCCTGCCCACCGGGCCGGCCGAGGCGGTGGTCGTCGACCCGGTCTTCGTGATCACCCAGATGTTCCCGGCCCGCCCGTCGTCCATCCCCGAGATCCGCGAGTTCGTCCTGCGCTACCTCCGCGACGCCCCCCTGAGCCCCGAGGGCAGCCAGCAGGTCCATTCCGCCGTCCTGCGCGCCCTGCTGGATGCGGCCAGCCCCGACGGCGGCCAGATCCAGGTCTGCTTCCGCATCTTCCCCGACGGGGTCGAGGTCGACGTCCTCCGCGGCACGGCCAGCGCCGGCAGCAGCTTCCCGGCCGTCCCTCGCGACCGGCCCGAGCACCGCTCGTTCGCCGAGTGGCTCTCGGGGGTGCTCAAGCGGGAGGGCCTCTCCCAGGAGGCCGCGGCCCGGCAGCTCGGGGTGTCGGTGAAGACGGTCAGCCGCTGGGTCGGCGGCGAGACCGAGCCCCGCCTGCGCGAGCTCCGCCGCATCCACGAGGTGTTCGGCGAGGCCCCGCTCGGCTAGCCGGTGGTGGCCGGCTTGCGGGCCGGTGGGCCGACGTCTAGACCGCCGAGCGCCGAGGCCAGCTCGTCCGGGACCGAGAACATCGGCCAGTGGCCGGTCGGGAGCTCCAGGAACGACCACTCGGGCCCGGCCAGGGCGGCGAACCAGGGGTCGCCGCCGGCGATCATCTGGCGCACCTGGGCCAGGGGGATGCTGCAGGTGAGCAGGAGCTTGGGCAGCTTCTCGCGATCCGGGCCGCGCAGCGACAGAGGCTCGGTCCAGGTGCGGACCGGCTGGGCGGCGGCGTGGGCGCGCATCCGGGCCCGCTGCTGCGGGCCGAGCCCCTCCAGGCTCGCCCCCAAGATCTGTTCCAGTTCCTCCCAGGAGGGCATCGGGATCCGCCAGCCGTCGCCGGCCTCGGCGACCAGCCGCTCGATCAGCTCCCGGGCCGGAGGCGGCTGGAGGTCGAGGAAGGCGGCCCCGTCGGGGCTCGGGCCGGCGTCCAGGTAGACGAGCAGGGCGATGCGGTCGGGGATCCGGTCGGCCACTCCGGTGACCACATGGCCGGCGTAGCTGTGCCCGACCAGGACGACGTCGTGCAGGTCCTCGACCTCGACCAGGTTGACGACGTCGGCGAGATAGGTGTCGAGGCCGGTCTCGGGGGCGGCCAGGTGGGATCGGTCCCCCAGCCCGGTGAGGGTCACCGGGTGGACGTCGTGGCCCTGCTCCCGCAGCCGTCGGGTCACCGGCCGCCAGGCCCAGCCGCCGAGCCAGGCCCCGCCGACGAGTACGTAGGTGGTCATGGGCGCTTCCCTCCCACTGAGTTGTACGTTGTACAATTACTGTACGCTGTACAATAGCCCCATGTCAAGCTCTGTGAGACCGCGGCGCGGCGCCGGCCAGCGGGCCGGCCTGTCCCGCGGCCCGGTACTGGAGGCGGCCCGGCGCATCGCCGACGAGGAGGGCGTGGAGCGCCTGACCATGCGCCGGCTGGCGGCCGAGCTGGGCGTGATGCCCAACGCCCTCTACACCTACTTCCCCCACAAGGAGGCGCTGCTCGACGCGCTGGTCGACGACCTGCTAGGCGGGGTCGAGGCCGGCGACCCGGCCCAGGGGGACTGGCGGGACGGCCTGGTCCGGGTGATGGACTCCTCCCGCCGGCTGCTGCTGGCCCATCCCCAGCTGGTGTCGGTGTTCATCGCCCGTCCCGGCCTCGGTCCCAACGCGGTCCGGCTGGGCGAGGTCAGCCTGGAGCTGCTGCGGCGGGGCGGGCTGGACGGCGAGCGGGCGGTCGAGGCGCTGCGGGTCCTGCTGGTCTACTCCCTGGGGTTCGCCGCCTTCCAGGCGCCGCGCCTGGAGAGCGATCCCGGCGAGCGCTCGGCCCGGGCCGAGGCGGCCTTCGCCGGCCTCCCCGAGGGCAGCTTCCCGCGGATGCGCGGGCTGGCCGGCGACCTGGCCGGCCCGACCACCGACCGCCAGTTCCACACCGGGCTGCGCTGGCTGCTGGACGGCATCGCCGCCCAGGCCCGTCAGGAGGGCTGAGGGTCGCGGCGGCCCAGGCGCAGCAGGCCAATGGTGTAGGTGGTGGCGGCGACCAGGCAGGCCAGGGCGGCCGCGACCAGGGCCGGGGTGGTCGGCAGGGGCAGGGCCACCGGCAGGACGGCTCCGGCCACCCAGGCCAGCTGGAAGGTGGTCTCGGCCCGGGTGATGGCCGTCCCCCGAGCGGCCGGGGCGACCTCCCGCTGGACCAGGCTCTCGAACCCGAGCCGGGCCGCGGCGATCCCGGCCCCCATGGCCAGCCCGCCGACGGCCGCCGCCGCCACCCCGACCCGCCCGGCCAGCAGCCCGGCCGTGGTCCCGCACAGCAGCAGCCCCCCGGCCAGCAGCCCGTCCTCCCGGACCAGCCGGGCCGCCCGCGGCAACAGGAACGCCCCCACCACCCCGCCAACCCC
>DATABK010000036.1:0-1526 GCA_036259695.1 Actinomycetes bacterium
CTCGGCATCTGGTGGCCGGGCTGCTGTGGCCGAATTGCGCCGAGGGCCGGGCCCAATGCCACTTAGCCTAAGTCGATCTTGTTGCCGGTGGCTGTGCCTGGTCCGGGCGACTGGCTACGGTCGGCGTTGTGCCTGCTAATCGGGGTGATGTTGCGGGCAGGCCAGGCGGTTGGCTGCCCGAGTGGATCTCGTTGGGGGTGCTGGCGTCCTCGGTGCCGCGGGAGGTGGTCGATGCCGCGGTCGCGGCGTCGGGGCGGGGGGCCAAGCGCTTGGGGGGCAAGCTCCCCCCGCACGTGATGGTGTATTACGCGATGGCGTTGGCGCTGTTCGCCGACGAGGACTACGAGGCGGTGATGGCCGAGCTGAGCGAGACCCTGGCCAGCTGGGGGTGCTGGGACCAGGCGTGGGTGATGCCGACCTCGGGTGGGATCACCCAGGCCAGGGCCCGGCTCGGGTCCGAGCCGCTGGCCCGGATCTTCGACGAGGTCGCGGTGCCGGTGGCCGACCAGCTCACCCGGGGGGCCTGGCTGGGGCCGTGGCGGCTGATGGCCATCGACGGGGTCGAGTGGGATCTGCCCGACACCCCGGAGAACGCCGCCGAGTTCGGGTATGTCGGGTCCGGGGCGACCCGCTCGGCGTTCCCGAAGGCGCGGGTGGTCGCCATCAGCGAGTGCGCCAGCCACGCGGTGGTGGCCGCCGCGATCGGCGGCATGAACACCGGGGAACCGACCCTGGCCCGCCGGCTGTGGGGCCGGCTGGAACCGGGCTGGCTGCTGACCGCCGACCGCGAGTTCTACGGCTTCACCCACTGGAACGCCGCCCGCGCCACCGGCGCCGAGCTGTTGTGGCGGGTCTCGGCCCGGGTGGCGCTGCCGGTGCTGCACACCTGGCCGGACGGCTCCTACGCCTCGGTCCTGGTCAACCGGCGCAAGGCCGACACCGAGCAGCGGGCCGCGCTGGTGGCCGCCGCCGGCCGCGGTGAGGACCTCGACCCCGACCGGGCCGTGCGGGTGCGGGTGGTCGAGTACACCGTGCCCGACCGGCCCGGCAACGGCCGCGGGGAAACCTTCACCCTGATCACCACCATCCTCGACCCGGCCCAGGCCCCGGCCAGCCAGCTCGCCCAGGCCTACCACCAGCGCTGGGAACACGAGACCGGCAACGGCCAACTCAAGACCCACCTGCGCGGGCCCGGGAAGATCCTCCGGTCGCACAAACCGGACACCGTCCGCCAGGAGATCTACGGCTACCTGCTGACCCACTACGCGATCAGCGCCCTGATCTGCCGGGCCGCCACCGCGGCCGATATCGACCCGGACCGGGTCAAGTTCCAGCGCACCGTGCGCATCATCCGCCGCCGAGTCACCGACTCCGTGGCCTTTCCCCCCTGACCAGCGCGAAGGTCTGCTCGCCCAGCTCATGGCCGACATCACCGCCCGGCGCAACCTCAACCCCCGCCGCCGCCACCGCAGCTACCCCCTCGTGCTCAAACGCCACCGCCACAGCCGCTATCGGCTCAAACAACC
>DATABK010000037.1:0-14812 GCA_036259695.1 Actinomycetes bacterium
TCGACGGCTCGGTGACCGACCCGTCGGCCGCGAACGTCGGTGGCGGGACCTCGTCGCGCAGCAGCGCCTCCAGCAGCCCCATGGCCTCCTCGGTGGAGAGGCGCTCGTAGTTCTCCGTGTTGACCTGGACCACCGGGGCGCCGTCGCAGGCGGCCAGGCACTCGACCTCCTCGACGGTGACCATCCCGCTCTCGTCGGTGCCGCCCAGGGGGACGTCCAGCCGCCTGGCCATGGCCTCGGAGATGTCGCGCGACCCGCGCAGCTCACAGGGCAGGGTCTTGCACACCGAGACCAGGTACTTCCCGACCGGGCGACGCCGGAACATGGTGTAGAAGGTGGCCACCGCCCCGACCTCGGCCTTGGTCAGCCCCAGCAGCTCGGCCGCCTGGGCGACGCCGGCCGGCGACACGTAACCGTCCTCCGCCTGGAGCAGGAACAGGATCGGCAGCAGGGCCGAGCGCGGCTGCGGGTACCGGGCGATCAGCTCCTCGGCCCGGGTCAGGGTCTGGTCGGACAGGGGCACGGCGGTGGGGGGCTCCTTTATGGGCTCAGCGGTCGACGCCGCCGAGGACCGGGTCGATGGAGGACATGGCGGCGATGACGTCGGCGACCAGCAGCCCGATCGACATGGGGGTGCCGGTCTGGAGGTTGACGAACGAGGGGTCGCGGACATGCACCCGGTAGGGCAGGTTGCTGCCGTCGGAGACCACGTGGTAGCCGAGCTCACCCCGGGGTGACTCGACGGGCACGTAGACCTCGCCCCTCGGCACCTTGATGCCCTCGGTCACCTGCTTGAAGTGGTGGATGAGGGCCTCCATGGACTCGCCCATGATGTGCTGGACATGCGCCGGGGAGTTGCCCAGCCCGTCCGGGCCGAGGGCCAGCTTGGCCGGCCAGCCGATCTTGGGGTCGGTGGACATCACCGGCCCGCCGGGCAGGGTGTCGAGGACCTGCTCGACGATCCGCAGGCTCTCGCGCATCTCGGCCAGCCGGACCTGGTAGCGGGCGTACACGTCCGATCCGGTGGCCGTCGGCACGTCAAACTCGTACTGCTCGTAGCCGCAGTAGGGCTCGGCCTTGCGCAGGTCGTGGTCGAGCCCGGCCGCCCGCAGCATCGGCCCGGTGGTGCCCAGCCCGATCAGCTCGTCCAGGGTGAGGTAGCCGATGCCCCTGGTCCGCTCCAGCCAGATCGGGTTGTTGGTGAGCAGGGTCTCGTACTCGTCGGCCTTGGCCCGCATGTCCCGGACGAAGGCGCGGATCTTGTCCTCGGTGCCATCGGGCAGGTCCTGGGAGACCCCGGCCGGACGGACCCAGGCGTGGTTCATGCGCAGGCCGGTGACGTCCTCCAGGATGTCCAGGATCTCCTCCCGCTCCCGGAAGCCGTAGAGCATGACCGACAGGGCGCCCAGCTCCAGCCCGGTGGTGGCCAGCCACACCAGGTGGGAGCTGATCCGGTTGAGCTCCATCATCAGCACCCGCAGGGCCTGGGCCCGGGGCGGGGCCTCGATGCCGAGGAGCTTCTCTGTGGCTAGGCAGTAGGCGGTCTCGTTGAAGATCGGGGCCAGGTAGTCCATGCGGGTCACCAAGGTGACCCCCTGGACCCAGGTGCGGAACTCGGTCGTCTTCTCGATGCCGGTGTGCAGGTAGCCGATCACCGGCTGGAGGTTGATGACCTCCTCGCCCTTGAGCTCGACGACCAGCCGAAGGACCCCGTGGGTCGAGGGGTGCTGGGGGCCCATGTTGATGATCATCACGTCGTCCTGGCCCTCGGCCGCGGCCCGGGCCGTGACCTCGGCCCAGTCGCCGCCGCCCATGGCCACCACCTGGTGGACGCGGCGCTCGTTGACTGAGACCTGCTCGGCGGCGGTGACCGGGGGCAGGTCGTGGGCCTCACCGGGCCGGACCACGACCTCGTCGAGGAGCTCGCTGGTCGGCCGGTCGGTGTCCGGCGTCTCGACCTCGCTCATGTGCTGGTCCAGCCTCCCTTGTACCGCCGCTTGTCCGGCGGGGGGATGTGGGCGCCGATGTAGCCGACGTCCACCCCGCCGAGCGGGTAGTCCTTGCGCTGCGGGTAGCCCTTCCAGTCCTCGGGCATGTGGATGCGGACCAGGTTGGGGTGCCCGTCGAAGCGGATGCCGAAGAAGTCGTAGGCCTCCCGCTCGGGGAAGTTCGCCCCCGGCCAGACCCCGGTGACCGACGGGATGTGCGGGTCCTCGACGGTGACCCGGACCTTGAGCCGGAGCCGGAGGTTGTGGTCGAAGGAGTACAGGTTGTAGTCGGCGCAGAGCCGCTCGGGCCGGTCGTCGTAGTGCAGGTAGTCGATGCCGGCGATGCCGGTCAGCATCTGGAAGCGGGCCGCCGGGGCGTCGCGCAGCCAGGTGCAGACCTCGACCAGCCGGTCGCGCTCGAGCTCGACCACGACCTCGCCCCGGTGGCCGCCGACCTCGCGGATGGCGTCCTCGAACTCCTCCCGGAGCCCGGTCAGGACCGGCTGGAGACCCTCGGGCGGCTGGAACCCGCCCTCGGGGACCTCGGTGGTCCCGGTGCTGGCCGAGGTGGTGGTGGCGTCGGTCACTTCCCGACCTCTTCCAGGACCAGCTTGGAGCGGGGCTCGCCCTTCACGATCTTCTCGTGGAGCCGCAGGATCCCGTCGATCAGCATCTCCGGCCGGGGCGGGCAACCGGGCACGTACATGTCCACCGGCACGATCTGGTCGACGCCCTGGACGATCGCGTAGTTGTTGAACATGCCCCCCGAGGTGGCGCAGACACCCATGGAGATGACCCACTTGGGCTCGGGCATCTGGTCGTAGATGGTCCGCAGCACCGGGGCCATCTTCTGCGACACCCGGCCGGACACGATCATCAGGTCGGCCTGGCGGGGCGAGGCCCGGAACACCTCCATGCCGAACCGGGCCAGGTCGTAGCGGCCGGCCCCGGCGGCCATCATCTCGATGGCGCAGCAGGCCAGCCCGAAGGTGGCCGGCCACAGCGAGCCCTTGCGGGCCCAGTTGGCCAGCTTCTCAACAGTCGTGACGAGGATGCCGCCTGGCAGCTTCTCCAGTCCGCTCCCGGTCTGCATGGTCAGTCCCACTCCAATCCGCCGCGCTTCCAGTCATAGATGTATGCGACCAGGATCAGCCCGATGAAGATGCCCATCTGGACCAGCCCGAAGACGCCCAGCTGGCGGAACACGACCGCCCACGGGTAGAGGAAGATCACCTCGACGTCGAAGACCACGAACAGCATCGCGGTCAGATAGAACTTGACCGGGTAGCGCTCCCCCCGGGGCAGCCGACCGGGCTCGACGCCCGACTCGTAGGCCGAGTACTTGGCCCTGGTCGGCCGGTGCGGGGCCAGGAAGGCCGAGACCACGATCGACAGGACCGCGAAGGCGGCCGCCAGCACGAGCATGGCCAGGATCGGAGCGAAGGCACCGAGGTTCACGGGCAGTCTCCAACAGACCTCGAGCGTGGGGCCGACGACGGCGGGGCCAGCCTATGGCCGCCTCCGGAGAGCACGCAAACTTGGGCGGGCACGACCCTCACCTCGAAGGAGCCAGTCGGACCAGGGCCCGCACGACGCGGTCGGTGGCGTCGCCCCGGGCCGGCTCGTACAGGTTGGCCATCAGCTTCAGGACCAGCTTCATCAGGGTCGGACGGGGCAGGCCGTAGCGGGCGCAGGCCTTCATCACCCGCGGGTCGCCGATGGCCCGGACGAACACCCGGCCGAGGGTGTAGTAGGAGCCGAAGCGGCGCTCCACCGCCGCCCGGTAGGCCGACAGGCGGGTGCGGTCGCCGCTCTCCAGCACGGCCAGGCCGGTCTCTGCGGCCAGCTGGCCCGACTCCATGGCGTAGTCGATGCCCTCGCCGTTGAACGGGTTGACCAGCCCGGCGGCGTCGCCGACGAACAGCACGCCCCGGTGCAGGGGCGGGTGGCGGCTGGCCCCCATGGGCAGGGGGGCCGAGCGGGGCTTGGCCACCGGGTCGGCGGGATCGAAGTCCCATTCGGCGGCCACCGTCGGCAGCCATCCCCTGAGCAGGTCCCGGTAGTTGGTGTTGCGGAACCCCTCGGAGGTGTTGAGCAGCCCGCAGCCGACGTTCACGGTCCCGTCGGCCAGCGGGAACACCCAGCCGTAGCCGGGCAGCAGGTGCTCGCCCTTCCACAGCTCCAGGTAGGAGTCGATCCAGGGGTCGGTGTCACGGGACGAGCGGTAGTACTGGCGGATGGCCACCCCGATGGGCCGGTGGTCGTCCCTGACCAGGCCGAGGGCCTGGGCGAAGCGGCTGGAGGCGCCATCGGCGGCGACCACGACGTCGGCCCGGACGTCGACCGGGTCCTCGCCCTCGCGCCGGATCACCGCCCCCCTGACCAGGCCGTGGTCGACCAGCGGCTCGAGCGCGTCGGTGGCCTCCCACAGGTCGGCCCCGGCCTTGACGGCGGTGCGGGCCAGCAGCTGGTCGAGGTCGGTGCGGGGCCGGGCCAGCCCGAACGACGGGTAGTCCTCCAGCTCCGGCCAGGGCAGCTCGATCACGTGCCCGCCCCCGTGGACCTTGAGCCCGGCACTGCGCGACCAGCTGTGGTACTCCGGGCGCAGCCCCATCTCGTCAAGGGCCCGGACCGCCCTCGGGGTCAGCCCGTCGCCGCACACCTTGTCCCGCGGGTAGGTCTGCTTCTCGACCAGCAGCACCCGGGCCCCGCCCTTGGCCAGGTGGAAGGCGGTCGCGGACCCGCCAGGGCCCCCGCCGATCACCAGCGCGTCGTAGGCGTCGCCCACCTTGCCTCCCAGTGACCGGATGTCCCTTTGTGAATCAACGCACAAGTGCGTCACCTGGAGTGTAGGGGGCGGCAGTGTGTCACGGCAAACAGTCCGGGACCATTTCTCTACGGCCGGGCGACCCCGCGGTGGAGGGCGACGATCCCGCCGGTGAGGTTGCGCCAGGCAACCTCGCCGAAGCCGGCCTCCTGGAGCCACCGGGCCAGGGCCGGCTGGTCGGGCCAGGCGCCGATGGAGCGGGCCAGGTACTGGTAGGCCTCGGGGTCCGAGGTGAGCCGGCGCGCGGCCACCGGCATGAGGCGGGTCAGGTAGCGGCCGTAGACCTCGCGCAGCACCGGGACCACCGGGGTGGAGAACTCGCAGACGACCAGGCGGCCGCCCGGGCGCAGGACCCGGCGGAACTCGAGCAGCCCCTGGCCGGGCTCGGGCAGGTTGCGCAGCCCGAAGGCGATCGTGACCACGTCGACACTGGCGTCGGCCAGCGGGAGCTGGAGGGCGTCGCCGGCGGCGAACCGGCCGCGCCCGGCGCGCTTCAGCATCTCCTGGGAGAAGTCGAGCCCGACGACCACGGCGCCCGGAGCGAGCGCCTCCAGCTCCCTGGCCAGGGCGCCGGTGCCGCAGGCGACGTCGGCGGCGACCTCGCCCGCGGTCAGGCCGGTGGCCCGGGCGTGGAGGTAGGCCGCGAACACCGTCCAGCTGATGAACGACCAGGTCTCCTTGGGGTCCCAGCCCCAGTAGCGGCCCCAGGCCGCCTGGGCCCAGATGGCTCCGGCGATGATGGCGAAGGTCCAGATGGGGAAGCCGAAGGCGGTCGTCCGGTAGGCCAGGTGGTCGAGGGTGTCGGCCGACGGGAGCCGGTCCCAGACCCGGGCGTGGCGGGCCACCGCCTGGTCGACCTCGACCCGGTCGGCCGTCTTGGCCGCCCCGGCGACCAGGGGTGGGGCCGGGGGCCGCTGGCGGCGCTCCATCCGCTCCTTGACCAGGTACAGGATGCTGAACACGGCGGCCAGGCAGAGCACCGAGGAGCCGGTGATGGCCGCGGCCACGTGGATCACGATCCAGCGGGAGTTGAGCGCCGGGACCAGAGGGCCGGCCGGCACCGGGAAGACCAGGCCGCCCAGGGCCATGGCGAGCACGGCCGGGAGGAGCACGAACACTCCGAGGGGGCGGATCTCGGGCCGCCGGCGCAGCCAGACCAGGTACCCGGCGACGGTGATGATCCCGACGATGATCGAGAACTCGTACATGTTGCCCCAGGGCACCCGGTCGACCGCCAGGCCCCGGGTGACGGCGGCGCCGATGTTGGCGGCCAGCCCGGCCACGGTCACGGTCAGCCCGGCCACCCCGAACCAGCGGGTCCCGTAGGCGAACTCCAGCCCGAACAGCGTGGCCGCGACCACGTAGCTGAGCACGGCCAGCCAGGCCAGGGTGTCGGAGGTGGAGGCCAGCTCGGCCGGCGACATGGACGATCTCCTCTAGGTTGACCGTTCCGGGGGACCTAGCGTACCGCGTCGAACCTGCTCCGCGAGCCGGGCCAGCTCCTGCTCGAAGGCGGCCTTGCCCTGGAGGGCCAGCCCGGCCAGCTCGACCCGGGTGCCGCCGGCCCCGTCGGGGGCGGCCCGGACCCAGACCCGGCGCCGGGTCACGTACAGCGACGGGATCAGCCCCAGGAGCAGCAGGCCGGCGGCGACCGCGACCACCGGCACCCCCGGGTCGCGGGCCAGGGTGAAGACGCTGTACTGCTTCAGGTCGGTGAACGACACCACCATGCCGTTGGCCAGCTCCCTGGACTGGCCGGGCTGGAGCAGCAGCGGCCGGTCCCCGAGCAGCTCGAGCCGGGAGCGGTCGAGGGTGAACACGCTCTGGGCCCGGTTGGCCTGGAGGTCGCCCTGGTAGGCCAGGACCACCAGCACCGGCCGGACCAGCCGGGGGTCGTTGCAGAAGGGCGCCCCGCCCGGGCAGTCGGGTGCGGTCACCAGGCCGGTGAACAGGGTCAGCTCCAGGCCGACCTGGGGATCGGCCCTTGTCACCCTGACCGCCCCGGTCGACCACTCGGTGGCCGGGTCGCGCAGGGTCAGGACCTCCTGGGCCGCGACCAGGTCCTTGCCGTCCCTGCCCTGGACCCGGACCACCGGCACGTAGCCGTAGTCGGACTGGAAGATCCGCACCCCGTCGACGGTCATGGGCCGGTTGGGGGCGACCCGCTGGGACTGGAGCTCGCGGCCGTCGAGGTCGAGGGCGGTCAGCCGGGAGGCGAACTCGCGCGGGGTGTTGTCCGGGTGGAAGGAGTTGGTGAAGTCGTCCAGCCGCAGCTGGAACGGGGCCAGCCGCTCGGGCCCGAAGAAGCGGCCGGGGCTGAAGCTGTCGTAGCCGACCCGGGCGTTGGCCCAGGTCTCACCCTCGACGATGGCCGCCTGGCCCCGGTACCCGTAGCCCTTGCCGTACGCCAGCCCGACCAGCAGGACCAGCAGCGACACGTGGAACAGCAGGCTGGCGGCCTCGCGCAGGTAGCCCTTTTCGCCGGCCAGCTCTCCCCCTGCATGCTCGGCCAGCCGGTAGCGGCTCCGGCGCAGGGTCCGGCGGGCCGCCTCCATCGCCTGCTCGGGGGAGGCCGGGGTCTGGAGGCTGGCCCGGGTGCGGTAGCGGGCCAGGTCGCCGCCCCGCGGCGGCCGGGAGCGGAGCACCCGGTACAGGGCCCGGGTCCGTGGCACCAGGCAGGCGACCAGGGCCCCGAGCAGGGCCAGGTAGATGGCCATGTACCAGGCCGAGCCGAAGACGTCGAACAGCCCCAGCCGCTCCAGCACCGGGGCCAGGGCCGGGTGGTCGGCGAAGTACTGGTCGACCCGCTGGGGGCTGAGGCCCTCCTGGGGGAAGAGACTGCCAAGGATCGACGCGGCGGCCAGCACCACCAGCAGGACCAGGGCGGTCCGCATGGACCGGTACTCGCGCCAGGCCTGGCGCAGGGTGTCGCCCAGCCCGGGCCGGCGCGGCGGGCGGCGGGCGCTGGCGGCGGGGGGACGGAGCTCGACGGCCAAGGACAGGACCTCGCTACAGGGGCAGGGTGATCGACCCGGACCAGATCTTGAGCTGCGTCAGCAGGGTGTCCCAGAGCCCGGTGAGCAGCAGCAGGCCGATCACCACCAGCATCCCGCCCCCGGCCAGCTCGAACAACCGGAAGCGGGAGCGCAGGGCCGGGAACCGGCCAATGGCCCGCCGGAAGCCGAGGGCGGCGATCAGGAACGGCAGGCCGAGCCCGATCGAGTAGGCGAACAGCAGCAGCGCCCCCCGGCGGGCCCCGCCCCCGCCGACGGTGGCCAGCCCGAGCACGGCGGCCAGGGTGGGACCGATGCAGGGCGTCCAGCCGAGCCCGAACACCATGCCGAGGGGCAGGGCGCCGGCCAGCCCGCCCGGGACCATGTCGGCCCGCAGGCGCCGCTCCCGGTACAGGAAGCCGGGCTTGACCACCCCGGCCAGGAACAGGCCCATGACGATCACCAGCACCCCGGCGACCCGGGTGACCAGGTTCCGGTTCAGCACCAGCCAGGAGGTGACCGCGCCCAGGGCAGCCCCCAGGGCCACGAAGACGATCGAGAACCCGAGCACGAACAGGGCCGCCCCGGCCACCACCCGGCCGGCCCGGCGGTCGCCCCGCTGCTCGACGTCCTGGCCGCTCACCCCGGACATGTAGGAGAGGTAGCCGGGCACCAGGGGCAGCACGCAGGGCGAGGCGAACGACACGAACCCGGCCAGGGCGGCCACGGCCAGGGCGATCAGGACGTTGCCGTCGACCACGATCTGCTGCGCGCGCTCGGCCCAGTTCATTGGGGCACCCCCTTGGGGATCCCCAAACCCCTCCGGCCAGCCATCTACGTCACCCGCTCGACCAGGTCGGTCAGCAGGGCCGCCTGCTGCTCGGGGCGGTCGCCGGGCAGGGCCCCGAAGACCCGGGCCGCGACCCGGCCCTGGGCGTCGACGACCAGGGTGTAGGGCGGGGCCTGGGGGCCGAGGGCGCCGAGGCGGGCCGGGAGCACGGCCGGCCGGTCGAACAGCGACGGGTAGCCGACGCCGAACTCCTCAAGGTAGGAGCTGGCCGCGCCCTCGTCGTCGCGGATGTTGACCCCGACCATGCGGACGTCCCGGCTGGCCAGGGCCCTGCTGGCCAGCTCGAGGCCCTCCTGCTCGGCCCGGCAGGGGCCGCACCAGGACGCCCAGAAGTTCAGCACCAGGGGCTGGCCGCGGAGGCTGGCCAGGTCGATCTCCTGGTCGTCGAGGGTCCGGCCGGTGAAGGCGGGCAGGGGCCGGCGCTGGCCCTCGGGCACCACGGCGACGCCGGAGGAGACCAGCTCGACCTGCCCGGTCCCGGCCTCGGGGGCCAGGCCCGTCCCGCCGCCGCCGGCCAGCGCGACCAGGCCGGCCACAGCCGCCACCACGACCACGGCCACCACGGTGAGGGTGGTGCGGCGCGGCATGGCGACCTCGGCGTGCTCGACAGCGGGAACCGGGTTCGAGTGTAGCCGCCAGGACCCGAATGCAATGCTAGGATGCGACGGCAGGGGGACGATCGGGTCACTCGACATGGAGGCAGCCGGGGTGTCGCTGGTACGGCCGAAGGACGAGGGCGAGCGCTGGGTCAAGCTCACGCTCATCACCATGGGCATCTGGGTGGCGCTGTTCGTCACCATGGCCGTGATCCCGTCCTACTGGCTGTACTTCGCCGACGGCACCCTCAAAATGACGGGGCGCCTCACCATCCCCTACGGCTTCGGGGAGCTGGACCTGCCCCAGCAGGCGCTCCGCGACATCATCGTGGTGATCTGGTACGGCCTGGCCATCGGCGCCTTCGGTGTCGGGGTCTACCTGTACAACAAGCGGAACCCGAAGACGCTGCCAACCGGTGAGGAGAAGCGCGAGGCCACCGGTGGCTACAAGTAGGCGGCGCGGGAGGATCGACCGGTGAACCCGAACAAGCCAAGCATCCACGACGACTACACCCTGGCCACGGTCGATCCCAACTGGCTCCAGGAGCGGGTGAAGCCGCGCCGGCACATCGCCCTCTCCCCCGAGCTGTGCATCCTCTGCCGCGCCTGCGAGGACGTCTGCCCCTGGGACTGCATCTACATGCTGGCCCCGGACATCCTCGCCGACGGCCAGAGCCAGGAGGTCACGACCCTGGCCCAGACGTCGCACGCCCTCTTCGTGATCGACGACAACGAGTGCGTGCGCTGCGGCATCTGCATCGACCGCTGCCCCACCGGCGCCCTGTGGTACGCCCGGGTGGGCGAGGGCAAGGCCGCGGCAAAGGGATAACGTCAGGTCGCTCAATGAGGAGTAACGCGTGGCGCTGAAGCTCCGGCCGCCCAAGCCGCCAAAGCCGGGCGAGCTCTGGAAGCAGACCAGGGATTCCCAGGTCTGGAAGTCGATTTTCCGGCCCGGGTCGATCTACCGGCCCGGGTACCGCGACACCTCCAGGGACCGCGCGCTGGCCATGATGAACAACGTGCTGTACCACCTGCACCCGGTGAAGGTGAAGCGGCACGGGCTGAAGCTGACCTACACCTTCTGCCTCGGCGGGCTCTCGTTCTTCCTGTTCATCCTGCTCACCATCACCGGCATCTTCCTGATGTTCTTCTACCGGCCGACGGCCGGGCTGGGGCAGGAGCTGGCCTACAACGACATGCAGGCGCTCTCCACCTCGGTCAACTTCGGCCAGCTGATGCGCAACATGCACCGCTGGGCGGCCCACCTGATGGTGTTCACGGTGTTCCTGCACATGGCCCGGGTCTTCTACCACGGGGCCTACAAGCCGCCGCGGGAGTTCAACTGGGTCGTCGGGGTGATCCTGCTGCTGCTCACCCTGCTGCTGTCGTTCACCGGCTACCTGCTGCCCTGGGACCAGCTGGCCATCTGGGCGGTGGCCGTCGGCACCTCGATGATGGGCTACACCCCGGTGCTCGGGGACCAGGTCCGGTTCGTGCTGCTCGGCTCGGTGGAGATCGGGCCGACGACCCTCATCCGTTGGTACGTGCTGCACGTCCTGGCGCTGCCGTTCGTGGCGACCATCTTCCTGGCCGTCCACTTCTGGCGGATCCGCAAGGACGGCGGCATCTCGGGGCCGCTCTAAGGGGAACGGGGTTCCGATGGCAGACGACATCCAGCCAGACCAGGAAACCTACGACCGGCTGATCGCGGCCGGCGAGTCCGAGCGCACCGCCAGGGCCAAGGCCAAGTCGGTCGCCATCCGCAAGGCCAGGGGGGCCAACCGGGCCTCGCTCCAGGGCGACGGGCAGGTGGCCGCCCCGGCCGCCGCGACCGAGGCCGCTCCGGCGGCGGTGGCCACCGAGGCCCCGCCGGCCGGTGCGGAGGCTCCGGCTCAGGCGCCCGCCGCGGCCGCTCCGGCGGCTCCGGCCGCGCCCGCGGCCCGCCCGGCCACCGCCCCCGGCAACGGCGGCGGCCGCCGGCTGACCCCGGAGGAGCGGGCGGCCCGGGTGGCGGCCGCCGTGGCCACCAAGGGCCTCCCCGGCCAGGCCGGGGCCGCGGCCAAGCAGGGCGAGACCCACCGGCTGCTGGCCATGGTCCCGCCCGAGGGCATCCAGCGGGCCGAGGCCCGCCAGGAGGACAAGGTCAACGTCTGGCCCCACCTGCTGCTGCGCGAGGCGGTGGCCGCGTTCGCCATGTTCGCGTTCGTGACCGTGTTCTCGATGGTGGTCAACGCGCCCCTGCGGGAGCTGGCCAACAGCAACCTGACCCCGAACCCCTCCAAGGCCCCCTGGTACTTCCTCGGCCTCCAGGAGCTGCTGCGCTACTTCCACCCGATGGTGGCCGGCGTCACCATCCCGGGGATCGCCCTGCTGATCCTCATGGCCACGCCCTACTTCGACAGGAACCCGTCGATGCGGCCCGAGAACCGCAAGCTGGCCATCCTGATGTTCACCACGTTCCTGATGTTCTGGGCCATCCTCGTGCTGGCCGGCTCGTTCTTCCGGGGACCGAGCTTCGAGTGGGTCTGGCCGTGGACCGAGACCTGCTCGACCCCGATCCATCCGGACAAGACCTGCCTGTTCTTCGAATTCTAGGAATCTAGGAAGGGAATCGATGGCGATCTCCTCGGGGGTGCGACCGGCCACCCCCCGGCCGGCGCCCAAGAAGCCACAGGTGAGCCGGCGGTCGTTCCTGCGCACGGCCTGGCTGGCCGGGCTGGGGGCGTCGCTGGCCGGGTTCGGGGCCGGCAGCGTCTACTTCCTGTGGCCCAACCTGACCGAGGGCTTCGGCACCAAGATCCGGGCCGGCACGCCCGACTCCATCAGCGCCGACATCGAGGCCGGCGACGGCCAGGCCTACAACCCCGACGGCCGCTTCTACCTGGTCCCCTTCGACGAGGAAGCCGACACCGAGGGCATCTACGCCGGGGTCGCCGGGGGCGGGTTCATGGCCCTCTACCAGCGCTGCGTCCACCTCGGCTGCCGGGTCCCGTGGTGCGCCACCGCCCAGTGGTGGGAGTGCCCCTGCCACGGATCCAAGTACAACCAGGTCGGCGAGTGGAAGGAGGGGCCGGCCTCGCGGGGGCTGGACCGCTTCGCCATCGAGGTCTCGGGCGACCAGATCGTGGTCGACACCTCCAAGGTCATCACCGGCCCGCCCCGCGGGACCAACACCACCGGGCAGGAGCTGGAGGGCCCCCACTGCGTCGGCGGCGGCGGGGAGGCGTAGATGAGCCGGACCACCGTCCTCATCCTGGCCGTCGTCTCGGCCATCTTCCTGTTCTTCGCGCTGATCATGGTGGTCAGCTCGGCCCGGGAGAAGGCCAGGGCGGCCGGCCCGTCGACCCCGCCGTCGCGCCGCCCCGGCCCCACCGACGAGGCCCTCGAGGGCCCGCTGCTGGAGAAGTACCAGGTCGCCGGGGTCGCCCTGACCGTGTTCCTGGCCGTGCTCCTGCCCTTCCTGTACCTGCGGGAGCCGGTGCGCCAGCGGGCCGCGGCCGACAAGGAGCTCAGCGAGTCGGTCCGGCTCGGGCACGCCACCTTCGAGGAGTTCTGCGCCCGCTGCCACGGCCCCGAGGGCGAGGGCGGCGTGGTCAAGCGCTACATCACCCCCGGGGTCAAGGGCGCCAAGCCGACCGACGTGGCCGCCCCCGACCTGCGCGAGATCCACAGCCGGCACCCGGACGACGACGTCGCCGCGGTCGCCTGGGAGGCGATCCAGAGGGGCCGCCCGCCGACGCCCATGCCGACCTGGGGCGTCCGCTACGGCGGGCCGATGAACGACCAGCAGATCACCGACCTCGTCAACTACCTGCTGTCCATCCAGAGCGACGACAAGGAGCGGCCCCTGCTCGAGTTCGAGGCCGCCGCCGGTCGGCGCGCCATCTAGGCCGCCAAGGAGGCGTTTGCGCCCGTGAAGGGGATAGCCGTTGTTCTCGTCGCCTTCCTGTTCCTGCCTGGGTCGGTGTACATGCTGCTGGCCTCGAACTTCGGGGCGCTCAAGGGCTACCTGATCGCGGCCACCGCCTTCTTCGGCTTCCTGGTCATGCTGTCGGCCGTGTGGCTGTTCGGCCTGCCCGGCACCACCCCGCTGACCGGGCCCAAGGGCATCCAGCCGACCTTCAAGTCCTTCACCATCAACGACCCCGAAGCCAGCACCTACGACAGCGTGCGGGACTTCCAGGGCGGGGCCGGCAACGGCTGGGAGCCGGCCCCCGAGGGCGAGTTCGAGGAGGGCAGCCCCGAGGCGACCCTCAAGGCCGACCTGGACACGGCCCGGCAGGCTGCGGTCAGCCAGCTGATCGAGGAGACCAACCAGAACGTCGAGGACTCCAGCGAGGAGCTCGACGTCACCAACCTCGAGGCCGAGGTCTTCTACACCGTCCAGGACGGCACCGAGGTGGCCGCCATCGTCATCTCGCCCGCGACCCCGCCGGAGGGCTCGGGCCTGCAGCGCCCGGACTTCGCCCCCAAGACGACCTTCGCCTACCGCGACCCGGGCAACCCGTACCTGCCGAGCATCCTGTTCCTGGTCGCCTCGCTGGTGCTGTTCGTGGTCCACATGCTGCTGCTCGGCCTGGCCGAGCGCCGCCGCCCGCTCGGGGTCACCCAGACCCCGGCCCCCGAAGCCGAGCGCCAGCCGGCCGGGGCCGGGGCGCGCCGCTAGGACCCGTCCACGCCCCTGACCGGCCCGCCGGGCACGGCGGCGGCGGTGAAGGTCGCCCCCTGCGGGTCGGCCACGACCGTGAACCGCCCGATGGGGATGTCCATCGGCGGCAGCAGCACCGTTCCGCCCAGCTCCTGGGCCCTGGCCGCGGCCTGGTCGGCGTCCGGCACCCAGAACGAGACGCTCCACCGCGGCGTCGGGTCCTCCTGGGGCGCCGGCGCATGTCCCCCGCCGATCAGCAGGTCCCCGAGCGTGAACGTGGTCCGCCGGATCGGCCCCTCCATGCCCTGGCTCGACCACCCGAACAGCTCGGTGTAGAACCTGGTGCCCGCGTCCAGGTCGGCACTGACCAGCTCGTTCCAGGTCCAGGTGGAGTCCTGGTTCACCAGCTCGGCCCCGAAGCCCTCTCCCGGCCGCGACAGCGACACCACCGCCCCCGCCGGGTCCCGCACCGTGGCCACCCGCCCCCCACCGGGCGTGTCGAACGGCTCCACCAGCACCTTGGCCCCCAGCTCGCGCGCCCTTCCGGTCGCCCGGTCCACGTCGTCGACACTGATGTACGACCCCCACGCCGGCGTCTCCGCCCGGTCGTACAGCCCGGCCACCGCCCGCCCCTCCAGCCGGCAGGTCGAATACGTCCCCTTCTCCCCCGTCGGCAGGTCGTCGAACTCCCACCCGAACAACCCCCCGTAGAACGCCTTCGCCCCCGGAGCGTCGTTGGTCCCCAGATCCACCCAGCAGAACGTCCCGTCCGGATACCGCTCGACCCGCCCCATCCCGCCTCCTCAGACTCGGCCGCGTGACAGCCTATGCCACGCCCGTGACGTTCCCGCCGTCGTCGGTCCGGTAGCGCCCCTTGCTGAGGTCCACCATCGTCAGCGGGTTCCCGAAC
>DATABK010000038.1:0-4272 GCA_036259695.1 Actinomycetes bacterium
AGCTGGTTGACGGTGGCCACGTTGCGGTCGGGGTCGGGGAGGCGGGCCAGGAGGAAGGCCTCGGCGGTGGCGGCCAGCTCCGGGTCGCCGGGGGCGGCCAGGAGGTCGGCGACCAGGTCGTCGCCGGCCGGGCCGAACACCTCGGCCACCGGCAGGCGGCGGTCGGTCAGGGTGGAGACGGGGGCGCCGAGGAAGGGGTGGAAGCCGGCCGGGCGGAACTTGATCCCGAAGGCGCGGCCCTCGCCCTCCAGCTCGCGGGTGAAGCGCCCGGTGAGCACGCCCATGACCCCCGAGCGGTCCCGCTCGGCGACCAGGTGGACCGACGGGTGGGGCAGGGTGTGCTGGGTGTGGGGGTCGCGGCCCCGCAGGTCCCAGCGGACCGTCCAGTAGTGCTCGACCAGCTCGGCCAGGGCCGGGACCGGCCGGGACCGGCTGACCTCGAAGCTCCGCCGCCCGGCGCGCAGGCCGAGCACCCCCCTGGGCTCCTCCTCGACCCGGTCCATGCCGTGGCTTCCCCCCGCGCTCGGGCGACGGCCGGCGCCGTCGCGTTTGTACAAGCCTTCCCAGCCTGACCTGGCCGACACTGGCCACGGAGGTGATCGACAGATGACTGACCCGACCAGCACGGCCACCGGGACGTTCACGATCAGGGGATGGGACGAGCAGCCCTATGCCGAGGCCGAGGGGGCGCCCAAGCTCACCCACGCCCGCGTCACCACCGCCTACACCGGCGAGCTCGACGGCCAGGGCACCTACGCGCTGCTGATGGTCTACGACCAGGCCGACGCCACCTACACCGGCTACGAGCGCTTCACCGGGACGCTGGGCGGCCGCTCGGGCAGCTTCGTGCTCCGGCTCGAGGGCGGGTTCTCCGACGGCGCCGCCCGCACCACCTGGACGGTGGTCGAGGGCACCGGCACCGGCGACCTGGCCGGCCTCCGGGGCGAGGGCGGCTACGTCGCCGCCCAGGGCGAGCCCGAGGTCGCCTACGAGCTGCGCTGGAGGCTCTAGGATGCTGCCATGCGCAAGTACATCATCATGGGCGTCCAGGGCAGCGGCAAAGGGACCCAGGCCAAATTGCTGGCCGACGCCCTCGACCTGGAGCACGTCAGCGTCGGCGACATCTTCCGCTGGAATGTCGAGCACCACACCAAGCTCGGCGCCCAGGTCAGGCGGAGCGTGGCCGACGGCGAGCTGGTGAGCGACGACCTGGTCGAGAAGGTCGTCCGGCGGCGGCTTGACGAGCACGACTGGAACTACGGGTTCATCATCGACGGCTTCCCCCGCAACCAGCCCCAGGCCCGGTTCTTCCTGGAGAGCTACGACATCGACGCCGTGATCCTGCTCGACCTGCCAGACGAGCTGGTTACCCGGCGCATCCTCAGCCGCCGCCTGTGCTCGCGCTGCGGGCTCGACTACAACCTCATCTCCTCCCGCCCGGCCGTGCCCGACGTCTGCGACGTGTGCGGCGGCCAGCTGGTCCCCCGGGCCGACGACACCCCCGAGGCGGTCAGGGCCCGGCTCCGCGACTACCACGCCAAGACCCGGCCGGTGCTGGAGCTGTTCCGGGCCAAGGAGGTCGTGCTCGAGGTCGACGCCGACCGGCCGGTGGCCGAGGTCCAGGCCGAGATCCGCAAGCGCCTCGGCGCCTAGCAGCGCATGGACCGGCTCCCGGAGCGGCGCCGCCACCGGGGCACCATCCGCCCCGGCGGGCCCGACTGGGTCTACCTGCCGGTCGAGGTGCCGGCCGGGGTGGGCGAGCTGGCCGTCCGCTACCGCTACGACCGGCCGGCGACCCCGCCCGGGGTGGCCGGCAACACCCTCGACCTCGGGGTCCTTGACCAGCGGGGCGCGGTCCGGGGATGGTCGGGCGGGGCCCGGGACGGCTTCTCGATCAGCGCGGCCGGGGCCACCCCCGGCTACCTGCCCGGGCCGGTCGGCCAGGGGACCTGGCAGGTCGTGCTCGGGCCCTACACCGTCGCCCCCCAGGGGCTGGCCTGGGAGGTCGAGGTCACCCTGGGCCAGGGGCCGCCGGGGCCGGCCTTCCGGCCCGACCCGGCGCCCGAGTGGGCGGCCGGCCGGGGCCGCGGCTGGTACCGGGGGGACCTGCACACCCACACCGTCCACTCCGACGGCCGCCGCACCCCGGCCGAGCTGGCCGCGGCGGCCCGGGCGGCCGGGCTCGACTTCGTCGCCTCCACCGAGCACAACACCACCAGCGCCAACCTCGCCTGGGGTGCCCACGCCGGCCCGGGCCTGCTGGTGCTGGACGGCCAGGAGGTCACCACCCGCGACGGCCACTGGCTGGCCCTCGGCCTGGGGCCGGGGCCGGTGGTCGAGTGGCGCTACCGGGCCGGCGACGGCGGCCTCGAGCAGGCTCTGGCCCGGCTGCACGAGCGGGGCGGGCTGGCCGTCGCCGCCCACCCGTTGCTCCCACTTCCCGGCGGCACCTGGCGGTTCGGCTACCAGGGGCTGGACGCGGTCGAGGTCTGGAACGGCCCCTGGACGCCGGACGACGAGGCCGCCCTCGGGGTCTGGCAGCAGCTGCTGGCCGGCGGGGCCGCCGGGGGCCGGTTCCCGCCGGCGGTGGCCGGCAGCGACAGCCACACCGCCGACGACCCGGTCGGCCTGCCCCACAACGTCGTGCTGGCCGACGCGCTGGACCGCCGGTCGATCCTGGGCGCCCTGGCCGCCGGGCGGTGCTGGCTCGCCGGGTCGGCCCGCCTCGACCTGCGCCTGGACGCGGCCGCCGGGGGCCGCTCGGCCGGGATCGGGGAGCGGCTGGCCGTGCCGGCCGGCCAGGAGATCACGGTCCGGCTCCAGGTACGGGGCGCGGCCGGCGGCCTGGCCCGGCTGTGCGGCCCCGGCGGGCCGGTCCTGGAGGCCGGCCTCGGCGCCGGCGACCCGGAGACGGTGGCGTGGCGGACCACCGCCACCCCCGGCGCCTGGGTGAGGGCCGAGGTCCGCCGTGACCCGGCGGGGCCCGTGCTCGCCCTCACCAACCCCCTCTGGTTGGGGCCCGCCGCCTCCTAGCGGGCGACCTCCAGCTTGACCACCAGGTCGTCGAGGAACGCCTCGCGGGCCTCGGGGGCGGCGCCGGCGAGGACCAGGCCGGCCAGGTAGGTGGTCACCGGGGCGGCCCGGCGCTCGGAGGTGTGGGCGGCCACCCGGGCCAGCTCCAGGATGGCCTCGACCTCGCCGGGGGTGACCGCCGGCGGGTTCGGCCCGAGCAGGGAGCGGACCCGCTCCAGGAACTCCTCGAGCTCGTTCGACTGGTCCATGGCGCATCCTCCGGTCGCGATGACATGTCCCGGTGCACCCTAGCGCGGGCCCTGGTCCCAGGCGGCCAGGTCGGCCGGGTCGTCCAGGTCGACGAAGGAGCGGCCGTCCGGGTCGACCTGGCGCCAGGCCGGCTCCTCCACCACCAGGGTGCGCAGGTCGGACAGGAGGCCGAGCAGGGAGTGGCCCCCGGCCGGGCCGGCCAGACGGGCCCTGGCGGCGGCCAGGGCCGGGGCCCGCCGGTAGACCGCGACCAGCGGCTCCAGACGGGGGCCGCGCCGGCAGGCCACCGCCTCGGGCTCACCGGCCAGGGCGACCAGGTGGGCCAGCAGCTCCGCCCGCAGCCCCGGGTGGTCGGCCGCCAGGACCAGGACGTGCTCGGCCTCCAGGGCCTCGAGGGCGGCGGCCAGGGCGGCCAGCGGCCCCAGCCCCGGGTCGGCGACCAGCCGGGTCGCCGGGCCGGCGACCCGGCGGGCCGGGTGGCCTTCGGGGGCGACCAGGACCACCGGGTCGGCGAGCCGGGCGGCGGCGGCCAGGACCAGGGAGGCCAGCTCGACCCCGCCGACGGGCAGGGTCGCCTTGTCCCGGCCCATCCGCCGGCTGGCCCCGCCGGCGAGCACCGCGGCTGCCGCCATCTAGGCCCCCTTTTGCCCTTTGAGCAGCCAATATAGGCAGGCCTGGCCCTCGAGATAAGGCGGTTGCCCGATGCGGCGACCCTACCTCAGGAACGGATCATGGCTGCGACAGCACACGACCCGTCGAGCAAGGAGCAGCCCATGTTCCCGACCGCCCACCCGGACATCATGGGCCAGCTGGCCAACGAGCGGGCCGCCGGCCTCCGGGCCGCCGCCGCGCGGTACCGCGCCAGCCGCCCCGTCCTGGCCAGGTGGCGCCCGGCCCGGTTCGTGGAGCCGGCCGGCGACCTGAGCCGGGTCGTCCCCGGCACCGAGGCCCCCAACCTCCCGGCCTCCACCTCCACCTCCAAGGCCCGGC
>DATABK010000039.1:0-3602 GCA_036259695.1 Actinomycetes bacterium
GAGCCGGCGCGAATGGACGCGGCCCCCGACCCGGTCCCGGGACTCCAGGACCAGCGGCTCCAGCCCGCCCTCGGCCAGCGCGGCGGCCGCGGCCAGCCCGGCGAACCCGGCCCCGACCACGCACACCCGGGCCCGGCCCGGCTCCCTGGCGGCGTCGGTCGTAGGCACGGCCACAGGTTACGGCGTAGTGTTCACCCCATGCCCGACGAGGAAGCACGCATCGCGTTGTTCATCGACCACGAGAACCTGGTCATCGGGGCCAGGGAGATCGGCCGCGGCTTCGACGTCGGCCCCATCATGGACGCGCTGGCCGAGCGGGGCCGGGTGGTGGCCCGGCGGGCCTATGCCGACTGGACCCTGTTCGCCGGCGACCGCCGCACCCTGGTCGAGCACAACTGCGAGCTGATCGACATCCCCCAGCGGACCGGGGCGGTGCGCAAGAACGCCGCCGACATCAAGCTGGCCGTGGACGCGATGGAGCTGGCCTATGAGCGGGGGTTCGTGTCCACCTTCGTGATCTGCTCGGGGGACAGCGACTTCACCCCGCTGGTGGCGGCCCTGCGGGCCCTGAACCGGCGGGTCATCGGCATCGGCGTCAAGGGCTCGACCTCCAGCCTGCTCCCCCCGGCCTGTGACGAGTTCCTGTTCTACGACCGCCTGCCCGGGGTCGGCGAGGCCGTCCAGCAGGGGGGCCGGCGGACCGGCAACGGCGGGAACGGCGGCAACGGCGCGGCCCGGCCGCCCCGGCGCGCGACCAAGCCGCGCAAGGACGACGGCGCCCCCCCGGCCGGCCAGCGCGACCTCCAGGAGCTGCAGCGTCAGCTCACCCAGACCCTGGCCGGGCTCAAGCAGAGCGGCTCCGAGCCGGTGCTCGCCTCCTCGCTCAAGCGGGCCCTGCTCCGCAAGGACCCGACCTTCTCCGAGTCCGACTACGGCTTCCGGGCCTTCCGGGAGCTGCTCGCCCAGGCCGAGCGCAACGGCATCATCGCCCTCACCGAGGGCCAGGCCCCCGGCGACCCGGCGGTCGACTTCCCCGAGGCCGGCCAGGCCGACAAGGCCTTCGACGTGCTCCGCCAGACCCTGCTCGACCTCCAGGGCGACGACGAGGAGGTCCCCCTGTCCGGCCTCAAGGACCAGATGCGCAAGCGCGACCCGGGCTGGTCGGAGAAGGACCTCGGCTACTCCGGGTTCCTCCAGTTCGTCAAGGCCGCCGCGGCCAAGGGCATCGTCACCATGGAATGGGACGACGCCGAAGGTGACTACTTCCTGTACGTGCCTGACTGAGGCGGCTTGACTCTGCCCCTGGGGGAGGGCCTAGACCGGTGGGGACCAGCAGTTCCTACCTGACAGGCGGGCAGAGATGGACACCCACACCCTGGTGCGGCCGGCGGCGCACGTGGCCCGGATGCTGCGCGACAAGGAGCTCTCCTCCCGGGAGCTGACCGAGGCCCAGCTGGCCCGGATCGAGGCCGTCAACCCCCAGCTCAACGCCGTCGCCCAGCTCCGGGCCGAGGAGGCGCTGGCCGAGGCGGCCGCGGCCGACCAGGCGACGGCCCGGGGCGGCGAGCTGGGGCCGCTGCACGGCCTCCCCATGACCGTCAAGGACGGCTTCGACGTCGCCGGGCTGGCCACGACCTGGGGCAACCCGGCCTTCGCGGGCCACGTCGCCGCCGCCGACGCCACCGTGGTGGCGCGGCTCCGCCGGGCCGGGGCGGTCGTCGTGGGCAAGACGAACGTGGCCTTCATGCTCGGCGACTTCGGCCAGACGGCCAACGACCTGTACGGGGTGACCAGCAACCCGTGGGACCCGGCGCGGGTCCCGGGCGGCTCCTCCGGCGGGGCCGCCGCGGCCGTCTCGGCCGGGCTGTCGTTCCTGGAGTACGGGTCGGACCTGGTCGGCTCGATCCGCATCCCGGCCAGCTTCTGCGGCGTCTACGGGCTCAGGCCGAGCGTCGGCGTCGTCCCCCTGACCGGGTTCCAGCCGCCCGGCCCGCCGGCCGGCCCGAGCGAGATGGGCTACCTGTCGGCGGTCGGGCCGCTGGGGCGGTCGGCCGACGACCTCAGGACGGCCCTGGCCGTCACCGCCGGGCCCGAGGGGCCGGCCGCCAACGCCTACCGCTGGGCGCTGGCCCCGCCCCGCCGCACCCGGCTGGCCGGGGCCCGGGTCGGGGTCGTGCTCGACGCCGAGGCGGCGCCGGTGTCGGGCGAGGTCGGGGCCGTGCTCTCGGACGCGGTGGGCGGGCTGGCCAGGGCGGGGGCCAAGATCGTCGAGGGCTGGCCGGACGGCGTCGACCCGGGCGCCGTGGCCGAGTCGTTCGGGTTCCACGTGCGGCTGTTCTTCGCCTACGAGGAGCCCGGGGAGGGGCTTCCGCCGCTGGCCGAGGCCATCGAGCACGAGCACCGGCGGATGGCCGCCCGGGCCGCCTGGACCCGCTACTTCGAGGAGGTGGACGTGTTCCTGTGCCCGGCCACCTTCTGCCCGGCGTTCCCGCACGACCCGCGGCCGTTCGAGGCCCGCACCATCGCCACCCCCCAAGGGGACCGGCCCTACGCCGACCTGGCCTTCTGGGTGGCGCAGGCGTCGCTGCCGGGGCTGCCGGCGGTGACGGCCCCGGTCGGGCGGACGCCGGGCGGGCTGCCCGTCGGCGCCCAGGTGGTGGGGCCGCTGTTCGAGGACGCCACCGCCATCGCCTTCGCCGGCCTGCTCGGCGAGGTCACCGGCGGCTACCAGCCCCCACCGGTGTGAGCACCCCGGCCCCAGGGCGGCTCAGCCGAGACGCCAGCAGCCGGGCTCGTGAGGGGCCGGGACCCGGCCGACGCTCTGGAGGAACGCCTCCACCACCTGGGGGCCGGCGAACTGGAAGGTCTGGCGGTAGACCCGCTGCTGGTCCTCGAGGTCGTCGGGCTGGCTGTTGACCCACTCGCCGAAGGAGCCGTGCTCGTCGGCCAGGGCCAGCACGACCTTGGCGTTCTCGATGGTGGCCAGGACCTTGGCCCGGTTGCGGACGATCCCCGGGTCGCGCAGGACCCCGGTCACGTCCTTGGCCGTGAAGGCGGCCACGATCTTGGGCTCGAAGTCGGAGAAGGCCCGCCGGAACCCGTCGCGCTTGGCGAGCACGGTGCGCCAGCTCAGGCCGGCCTGGAAGACCTCCAGGCTGAGGCGTTCGAACCAGCCGGCGTCGCCGACCGGGGCCTCGCCCCACTCGTTGTCGTGATAGGTGGCGAGGACCGGATCCGTGGCGGCCCAACGGCAGCGGGTCTTGCCATCAAGCGCGGGGAGCACCATGCACGACCTCCGTGGTGCGCGTCGGCGGTGAGGCTCATGGTCGCCGGAACGACCGCTGAAGCGTAATACGACGAGGCGCCCAGGAGGTAACCGGCTGTCCACAGCCCCCCAGCCGTGGAACCGGATCACGTGCTTCGTGGTGCTTCGTAGGGGTTCAGGGGCGGACGGCCCCGGCCCAGCCCAGGGCCAGGGCGGCCATGCCGGCGAGGAGCAGCCGGTAGGCGACCCGGCGGCCGGCCGGGCCGCGGGCGCCGGCGGGCACGGCGGCCAGGCCGAGGGCCACCGCCAGGGCCGCCCCGGCCACCACCACCGGACG
>DATABK010000040.1:0-2098 GCA_036259695.1 Actinomycetes bacterium
TCCGACCTGGCCGGCTTCGTCCAGGTCATCCAGGGCCGGGCGATCGATCCTGCCGGGATCCACAAGGAGCTGGACCGCTGGCTGCGACAGCTCGCTGTCGACGCCGACGGCTGGCTGGGTTCCACCGCGGGCACCACCGAAGACGGCTGGAGCGTCGTGGTGGTGCACTTCGCCTCTGAGGCCCAGGCTCGCCGCAACAGCAACCGGCCCGAGCAGCGCGTCTGGTGGCGGCAGGCCTCCCAGCATCTCGGCGAGGTCGCCCTCCACGACGCCCCAACGGTTCACCTGTACCGGGATGGCCGCTCCGACCTGGCCGGCTTCGTCCAGGTCATCCAGGGTCACAGCGACGACCTGGAGCGCATGGCCAGCCTCGGGGGCGACCAGGAGGTGGTCCTGGCCCGGGAAGCGCCGCACGTCCTGGGGGTGACGGTGGCCGAGCACGCCGACCGGCCAGGCGACTTCACCCAGGTCGTGTACTTCACCTCTGAGCAGGACGCCCAGAACTTCGAGCGGGACCCTCCGACTGAAGGAGACGAGGTGGCCCAGGAGGAACGACGCCGACTCCTGACCAACCTGCGCTCCTTCGACCTGCGTCACCCTCAGCTGCTCGAGCCGCCCCAAGTGGTGACCTACTAGAGAGGGGCGACCCCGGCAATCACCAGCAACAGGACGGGGCACCCACTTCGCCCATGGCCCGCCTGGGCGCCATGCCCCGATATCCGGTTGTAGCGGTCAGTGCCCCGCACCCGCTACCCTCGAGGTAGCACAGGTTCACGGTTGACGTGGTAGTTCACAGTCGAGCTTGTCCCTCTGCCGCCAGCGCCAGCCGGCGCCGGCGTGATCGATACCTCCGAGACAACGGAGGGAGGGACAACCAGCATGACTGTTGGAACCGTGAAGTGGTTCAACGCCAACAAGGGCTACGGCTTCATCCAGCCCGAGTCCGGCAACGACGTCTTCGTCCATGCCAGCGCCATCCAGGACGGCGGCTCGCTGCAGGATGGCCAGGCCGTCGAGTTCGACATCACCCAGGGCCAGAAAGGCCCCCAGGCGACCAACGTGCGGGCGGTCGCCGCCCAGTAACCCGCCACGCCGGAGCGATCCCGGCTGCGGCACGTGAGGCGACTGGCCCGGCGGTTCGGCCAGCTGCCTCCCAAGGGAGGAGGCCGCGATGGCCCCACTGTTGCAGTCCGCCACCACCTCCAGCGATGGCGACGCGATCGTCACCGTGCGCGGGGACATCGACACCCAGACCGCCGGCCAGCTCTGGCAGTACCTCAGCTACCTGGTCGGCCAGGGCCACCATCACATCGTGCTCGACCTGCGGGGCATGATGCTGATCGACTCGGCCGGGGTCCAGATCCTGGCCAGGGTGTCGGAATGGACCCGCCGCAAGGGCGGCGAGCTGGTGCTGCGGTCGGCCAGCCCGGCCCTGGCCGAACAGCTGGCGATCGCCCGCCGGGCCGAGGCCCACCGCCACCATCCCTCGGCCGCCGGCGCCGATCAGCACCGGCCGCGCGGCGACCGCCGTGGAACGAGGAGTTGATTCCAGCATGGCCCGTCTCGGTGGCACCCCCAGGACGCTGCCCGAGCAGCCGGTCGCGACCGTCGACCCTGAGGTCGAACGGCTCGCCCGGGTGATGGTGGACGGCTTGATCGAACGGTTGGCGGCCGAGCCCGCGGTTCCTGCCACCAGCCTGCTCGACAACCTCGCCGAGCAACTCCAGCAGGCCGCCAACCTGCGTCGCCTCAACGTCAGGCGCCGCATGCCCGGGTCAGCCTCGGCCGCCTCGCCGCCCGCGACCCCACGGCGGGCAGCGCCGCGGCCCGCCTCAGGAGGACAACCCTCAGCACCAGGCCCACGCTGACCGGCGAGGGCAACGTGGACGGAGCGACCAACAGGGCCCGTTCGCTGGTCTGCTATCCTCGGCCATACCTACGAGCGAGGGCGATCTGTCCTCGCGGTCGTCACAAGCCACGTACTTCGTTCGTACGCACGCCGGCTTCCCGGCGCAGGCCGTCCGCGCGCCGTCTGGCCCTTGCGGCGCCCGACCAACCCCGAACGGAGTGTCGTCCGCACTTGTCTGTCACCCCTGCC
>DATABK010000041.1:0-2348 GCA_036259695.1 Actinomycetes bacterium
GCCGTCGCCTACTGGCGCGAGTCCGGGCGCCTGATCGTCTTCAAGGCCAAGGCGGTGGTGCTGGCCACCGGCGGGATCGGCAAGGCCTGGAAGGTCACCTCCAACTCCTGGGAGTACACCGGCGACGGCCACGCCCTGGCCCTGTGGGCCGGGGCCGACCTGGTCGACATGGAGTTCGTCCAGTTCCACCCGACCGGCATGGTGTGGCCGCCGAGCGTCCGCGGCATCCTGGTCACCGAGGGGGTGCGCGGCGACGGCGGGGTGCTGCGCAACAGCGAGGGCAAGCGGTTCATGTTCGACTACATCCCGGACATGTTCCGGTCCGAGACGGCCGAGACCGAGGAGGAGGCCGACCGCTGGTACGACGACCGCCAGAACAACCGCCGCACCCCCGACCTGCTGCCCCGTGACGAGGTCGCCCGGGCCATCAACACCGAAGTCAAGGAGGGCCGGGGCAGCCCGCACGGCGGGGTGTTCCTGGACATCGCCTCGCGCAAGCCGGCCGACTACATCCAGCGCCGCCTCCCCTCCATGTACCACCAGTTCAAGGAGCTGGCCGACGTCGACATCACCAAGGAGCCGATGGAGGTCGGCCCGACCTGCCACTACGTGATGGGCGGGATCCGGGTCGACCCCGACACCCAGGCGGCCACCGTGCCCGGGCTGTTCGCGGCCGGCGAGGCCGCCGGGGGCATGCACGGGGCCAACCGCCTCGGCGGCAACTCCCTGTCCGACCTGCTGGTCTTCGGCCTCCGGGCCGGCCGCTACGCGGCCGAGCACGCGGCCTCGGCCGGCAGCGCGGTGGTCGACCCGGCCCAGGTCGAGGCGGCCGAGCGCGAGGCCCTGGCCCCCTTCGAGCGGGCCGACGCCGGGGTGAACCCCTATACCCTCCAGCAGGAGCTCCAGGACTGCATGCAGGAGCTGGTCGGGATCATCCGCACCGAGGAGGAGCTGAAGAGCGCCCTGGAGCGGATCGAGGCCCTCAAGGAGCGGGCGGCGCGGGTCGGGGTCGAGGGGCACCGCCAGTACAACCCGGGCTGGCACCTGGCCCTCGACCTCCGCTCCCTGCTGACCGTGTCGGAGTGCGTGGCCCTGGCCGCGATCGAGCGCCGCGAGAGCCGCGGCGGCCACACCCGCGACGACTACCCCAAGCCCGACCCCGAGCTGGGCAAGGTCAAGATGGTGGTCCGGGCCCGCGACGGCGAGGTGTCGGTGAGCCGGGAGCCGCTGGACGACATGCCCGAGGACCTGCGAGCGCTGTTCGAGGAGAAGCCCGGTTCATGACCACCACCCAGAACACCCCCCAGGACACCAGCTACGACGTCCACCTGCGGCTGTGGCGCGGCGACCAGGCCGGCGGCGAGCTGCGCGACTACACCGTGGCCTGCGAGGACGGCGAGGTGGTGCTGGACGCCATCCACCGTGTCCAGGCCACCCAGGCCGGCGACCTGGCCGTGCGCTGGAACTGCAAGGCCGGCAAGTGCGGCTCCTGCTCGGCCGAGGTCAACGGCCGCCCGCGGCTGCTCTGCATGACCCGGCTCAACATCTTCGAGCGGGGCGAGCCGATCACCGTCACCCCCCTGCGGACCTTCCCGGTCGTCCGCGACCTGGTCACCGACGTGTCGTTCAACTTCGAGATGGCCAAGCGGGTGCCGGCGTTCGCCCCCAAGCCCCGGGAGGCCGACGGCACCTACCGGATGGCCCAGGCCGACGTCGACCGGGTGCAGGAGTTCCACAAGTGCATCGAGTGCTTCCTGTGCCAGAACGTCTGCCACGTCATCCGCGACCACGAGGAGAACAAGGAGAGCTTCGCCGGCCCGCGGATGTTCATCCGCTACGCCGAGCTGGAGATGCACCCGCTGGAGACCGGCGACCGGCGTGAGCTGCTCAGCCAGCAGATGGGCCTGGGGCTGTGCAACATCACCAAGTGCTGCACCGAGGTCTGCCCCGAGCACATCAACATCACCGACAACGCCATCATCCCGCTCAAGGAGCGGGTGGCCGACGTCCGCTACGACCCGATCACCTGGCTCGGCGACAAGATCCGCCGACGCCGCGACCGGGACTAGGCGGCCACCGTCCCGCCGAGGCGGGTGAGCAGGCCGACGAAGGCGGCCTCGGAGAATCCGACGGCGAACGCGACCGCGGCCACGCCGGTGGCGCCGCCGGCCACCGCGACCAGGCCGCCGTCGTCGATCAGGAACGCCAGCACCCCGGCGGCCACGCCGACCAGCACCTGGCCGACGAAGAACAGCCAGAACTGGCGAGCCTGGGTGCCAAGGGTGACCTCGTCGCGGAGGCGGATGAGCCCGCCGAGGGCGGCCCCGGCGGCGCCGGCGGCCGCGGCC
>DATABK010000042.1:0-4735 GCA_036259695.1 Actinomycetes bacterium
CTGGCTGGACCCGGCCCGGCCGGTGCCCGACCTGCGCACCGAGCTGCCCGGGCCGGAGGGCCGCAAGGTGCTGGAGCGGGACGCGGCCGTGACCAGCCCGTCGCTGCCCCGGGCGTATGCGATGGTGCCCCGGCGGGGGAGCGGTGCCCTGATCGAGGACGTCGACGGCAACCTGTTCCTTGACTTCAACGCCGGCATCGCCGTCTGCTCGACCGGCCACGCCCACCCCCGGGTGGTCGAGGCCGTCGGCCGCCAGGCCGCCGACCTCCTCCACTACTCGGCGAGCGACTTCTACCTGCCCATCTACTCCGAGTACGCCGAGGCCCTGGCCGCCACCGCCCCCATGGCCGGGCCGGTGCGGGCCTTTCTCACCAACTCGGGCACCGAGGCCGTGGAGGGGGCGCTGAAGCTGGCCCGGGCGGTCACCGGCCGCCAGTACGTGATCAGCTTCTACGGCGCCTTCCACGGCCGCAGCTACGGCTCGGTCAGCCTGACCGCCTCCAAGGCCAGGTACCACGCCGGGTTCGGGCCGCTGCTCCCGGGGGTCCTGCACGCCCCCTACGGCTACTGCCACCGCTGCCCGCTCAACCTGACCTTTCCCGAGTGCGGCCACGCCACCATCGACTGGCTCACCGACACCCTGTTCCGCTACGAGGTCGACCCGGGCGAGGTCGCGGCCGTGTTCGTCGAGCCGATCCAGGGCGAGGGCGGCTACATCACCCCGCCGCCGGGCTGGCTGGAGAAGCTCAAGGCCGTCTGCGAGCGCCACGGCATCCTGTTCGTGGCGGACGAGGTCCAGTCGGGCATGGGCCGCACGGGGAGGATGTGGGCCGTCGAGCACACCGGGGTCGAGCCGGACGTGCTGATCGCGGCCAAGGGGATCGCCTCGGGCCTGCCCCTGGGGGCGTTCCTGGCCCGCGACGAGCTGTGGCGCTGGCCCAAGGGCGCCCACGGCTCCACCTACGGCGGCAGCCCGGTGCCGTGCGCGGCCGGCCTGGCCACCCTGGAGGTCCTGCGGTCCGAGGAGCTGCTGGCCAACGCCACCGCCCAGGGCCGGTTGCTTCTGGAGGGGCTGGAGCGGCTGCGGCGCCGGTTCGCCTGGCTGGTCTCCGACGTCCGCGGGGTCGGGTTGATGATCGGGGTCGAGTTCCCCACGGCCAGGCTGGCCGAGGAGGTCCAGCTGGCCTGCTTCCGCCGCGGCCTGCTGGTCCTGGAGGCGGGCGAGAGCGCCGTCCGGCTGTCACCGCCCCTGGTCGTCACCACCGACCAGTGCCGCACCGCCCTGCGCCTGTTCACCGAGGCCGTCGAGGAGGTCGCGGTGTCGTTCCCCGCCCCCGACCCGGCCACCCCGGCCACCGAGGTCGTCGGTGGCTGAGCCCCGATGACGCCACCGCCCCGCGGCCCGCAGCAACGCCGGCAGGACACACTGGACCGGCTCGAGCGCGACATCGACGCCTGGGTGGCCACCGCCGACGCCGCCAGCGGCACGCCCTACCTGGTGCCGTTGTCCTTCCTCTGGGACGGCGGCAGCCTGCTGATTGCCACGCCGTCCTCCAGCCCGACCGGCCAGAATCTCCAATCCACCGGCAAGGTCCGTGTCGGCATCGGCCCGACCCGCGACCTCGTCCTCATCGAGGGGACGGTGGGTGAGATCCTGGCCGCGGCCGAGGTCCCGGACGAGGTTGGCGACGCCTTCGCGGCCAAGACCGGGTTCGACCCACGCCAGCTCACCGGCTACAGCTACTTCCGCCTCCACCCCCAGCGGCTCCAGGCCTGGCGGGAGGCCAACGAGCTCGAGGACCGCGAGCTCATGAGGGGCGGGCGATGGCGCGTCTAGGAGACGACGGTATGGGCCAGAGCAAGGTCGTCAGCATGGCCGATGCGGTCAGCGAGCTGGTCCGTGACGGGGACACCCTCGCGATCGAGGGCTTCACCCACCTGATCTCGTTCGCGGCCGGGCACGAGGTCATCCGCCAGCGCAAGCGCGACCTGACCCTGTGCCGGCTCACTCCCGACGTCGTCTACGACCAGATGATCGGGGCCGGGGTGGCCCGCAAGCTGGTCTTCTCCTGGATGGGCAACCCCGGCGTTGGGTCGCTGCACGCCATCCGGCGGCGGGTCGAGCACCACGACCCGGCCCCCCTGGAGCTGGAGGAGTACAGCCACTTCGGGATGGTCGGGCGCTACGCCGCCGGGGCCGCCAACCTGCCGTTCTGGCCGCTGCGGTCGTACTTCGAGACCGACCTCCCACGGGTCAACCCCAACATCCGCCCGGTCACCTCGCCGTTCGGGGGCGAGCCGGTGTTCGCCGTGCCGCCGCTGCGGCCCGACGTGGCCGTGGTCCACGCCCAGCGGGCCGACGCCGCCGGCAACACCCAGATCTGGGGGCTGACCGGCTGCCAGAAGGAGGCCGCGTTCGCGGCCAGCCGGGTGATCGTGGTCGTCGAGGAGCTGGTCGACGCCGCGGTCGTCCGGGCCGACCCCAACCGGACCCTGGTCCCAGGGATCAAGGTGGACGCGGTGGTGGTCTGCCCCCGGGGCGCCCACCCCTCCTACGCCCAGGGCTACTACGACCGCGACAACCGCTTCTACCTGGAGTGGGACCGGATCAGCCGCGACCCCGGGACCCTGGAGGCGTGGCTTGACGAGTGGGTCCACGGCACCAGCGACCACGCCGAGTACGTGGAGAAGCTCGGGGCCGAGCGCTGGGCCGAGCTGACCCCGGCCCCGGCCCTGTCCGGGTCGGTCGACTACGGGGACTACCGCTGATGGCCTCCTGGTCCAAGTCGGAGATGCTGGTGGTGGCCGGGGCCCGGGCCCTGGCCGGCAAGCGGGTCTGCTTCGTCGGCATCGGCCTGCCCAACATCGCCGTCGCCCTGGCCCAGCGGACGGTCGCGCCCGACATCGAGCTGATCTACGAGTCCGGGGTGTACGGGGCCCGGCCGGCCCGGCTGCCCCTGTCCATCGGCGACCCCTGCCTGGTCACCGGGGCCACCGCCGCCATGAGCATGGTCGAGCTGTTCAGCTACTACCTCCAGGGCGGCCTGGTCGACGTCGGCTTCCTCGGCGCCGCCCAGCTGGACCGGTTCGGCAACATCAACACCACCGTGATCGGCGACTACGACCGGCCCAAGGTGCGCCTCCCGGGGTCGGGCGGGGCCTGTGAGATCGCCATCAACGCCCGCGAGGTGTTCGTCCTCGTGCGCCAGTCGGCCCGGTCGTTCGTGGAGCGGATCGACTTCCGGACCAGCCCGGGCAACCTCGGCGGGGCCGCCCTGCGGGCCGCCCAGGGCTGGCAGGGCCTGGGCCCGTCGGTGGTCGTCACCGACCTCGGCCGCTACCGCTTCGACCCCGACACCGGCGAGATGATCCTGGCCGCCGTCCACCCCGGCGTGACCGTCGACGACGTCCGCGGCGCCACCGGCTGGGACCTCCGGGTCGCCGACGATCTCGAGACGACCCCCGACCCCTCGGCTGAGGAGCTGCGGCTGATCCGCGACGAGCTGGATCCCGAGGGGGTGTACGTCAAGCGGTGAGCCACGTCTTCGCCCGGGGGAGGGGGCTGCCCACGGTGGCCAGGGCCGAGGGCTGCCAGCTGTGGGACACCCAGGGGCGGCGGTACCTGGACGGGGCCGGCGGGGCGATCGTGGTCGGGATCGGCCACGGCGACGCCTCGGTGGCCGCGGCCGTCGCCGAGCAGATGGGGCGGGTCGCCTACGCCCACGGCACCATGTTCGCCTCCGAGCCGCTGGAGGCCTACGCCGACGAGCTGGCCCCGCTGCTGCCTGTGGACGACCCCCGGGTCTACCCGGTGTCGGGGGGCAGCGAGGCGGTCGAGACCGCCCTCAAGATGGCCCGGGCCTACCACCTGGCCCGAGGCGAGGACCGCTGGCGGGTCATCGGCCGCCAGGGCGGCTACCACGGCAACACCCGAGGGGCCCTGGACGTCGGCGGCCGCCGGCCGCTGCGCCGCCCGTATGCGCCCTGGCTCGGCCTGGCCAGCCACACCCTGGCCGCCTACGAGTACCGCTGCCCGTTCGCCGACACCCACCCGGCCGGCTGCGGGGCCCGCTACGCCGCGGCCCTGGACCGCGAGATCCAGGCCTCCCCGCCGGGCACGGTGGCCGCGTTCGTGGCCGAGCCGGTCGCCGGGGCCGGCCTCGGGGCGGCCGTCCCCCCCGACGACTACTGGCCGGCGGTCACCGAGGTCTGCCGCCGCCACGGGGTCCTGGTCATCGCCGACGAGGTCATGACCGGGTTCGGCCGCACCGGCCGCTGGTTCGCCTGCGACCACTGGGGGGTCCGGCCCGACATCCTGGTCCTGGCCAAGGGTGCCGCCTCCGGCTACTGGCCACTCGGGCTGGCCGTGGCCTCCGGGGCGGTCCACGACACCATCGGCGCCGGTGGCTTCACCCACGGCCTCACCTACTCCCACCACGTGGTCGGCGCCGCCGCCGGCCGGGCCGTGCTCCGGGTCCTGGCCGAACGGCGGCTGGTCGAGGCGGCCGAGACCCAGGGCAAGCGCCTCCGAGCCGGCCTGGAGGCCCGCCTCGGCGGGATGGCCGCCACCGGCGACATCCGCGGCCTCGGCCTGATGATCGGCGTCGAGGTCGTCGCCGATCGTGCTTCGAAGCGCCCGTTCCCACGCGCCGAGCAGGTCACCGAGCGCGTCGTGGCGGCGGCACGCGAGCGCGGGCTCCTCGTGTACTCGAGTACGGGTCACGTGGACGGCGAC
>DATABK010000043.1:0-9631 GCA_036259695.1 Actinomycetes bacterium
GGCGAAGTCGACCGCCCCCACGATCAGCAGCCGTGGCTGGGGCGCGTAGACGTCGAAGAACAGCTCGCGGCCGTCCAGCTCGCGGACGGCCGCCTCCTCACCGGGCAGCAGCTCCCGGGCCAGGCGGGTGGCCGCCTCGTCCAGGGCCGGGTCCCCGAGCGAGCCGTCGGTCGCGTCCGGGGTGACCAGCAGCTTGGCCCCGACCCCGGGCCCGGCGACGATCGTGACCAGCGCCCCCCGCCGGTCAGCCTTGACCAGGTCGCGGACGGGCTCCCATCCCAGGTCGCCCATGATCTAGGGGAGGGGCTCGACGAACACGTCGATGATCCCGCCGCAGGCCAGGCCCACGTCCCAGACCATCTCGTCGGTGATGCCGAAGGTGACCACGTGGGCCGGTTCCCCGGCCAGGACCCGGCCGGCCTCCTCGAGCACGGCGCCCTCGACGCAGCCGCCGGACACGCTGCCCACCCAGCGGCCGTCGTCGCTGACGGCCATCTTGGCCCCCGGCGGCCGCGGGGCCGACCCCTTGACCTTGGTCACGGTGGCCAGCGCAACCCGGTGGCCCTCGGCCCTCCACCCCTCGATCGCGTCGAGCACATCACGCATGCGCCACCTCCCTTGGTTCGGATCGCCAGCATAGCCTTCCTGGAAAACCTCCCATTTTCCAGCGATCGGGCCGATGCTATTGTGCAGCACGTTCGACCATTGTCGGCTGAGCGTCGGTCGGATCGCGGCAGGTCAGGGGCAAGTTTCGCTGGCTCCTCGATCCGGTCGAAGGGACGGAGGTGGCCCTTGAGGCGCATCGCTCTTACCGTGAACGGCATCCGACGCGAGGCAGAGGTCGAGCCTCGCCTGCTGCTGGTCTACTTCCTCCGGGAGAGCCTCGGCCTGACCGGGACCAATGTAGGCTGCGACACCTCGTCCTGTGGCGCCTGCACGGTCATGATGGACGGCAAGTCGGTCAAGTCCTGCACCGTGCTGGCCGTCCAGGCCGACGGCGCCGAGGTCACCACCATCGAGGGCCTGGCCACCGACGGCCAGCTCCACCCCCTCCAGGAGGCCTTCCGCAAGAACCACGGCCTCCAGTGCGGTTTCTGCACGCCCGGCATGATCATGGCCGGCCTCGGCCTGATCGAGAGCGGCGCGAGCATGGAGGACGAGGACGTCCGCCTCGGCCTCGAGGGCAACCTGTGCCGCTGCACCGGCTACCAGAACATCGTCAAGGCGATCCAGGAGGCGGCCGGCGAGATGCGCCAGCCCGCCCCCGCCGCGCAGCCCGCCGCCGTTCAGGGAGGGTCCGAATGACACAGGTAGCCGAGCCGGAGGCCAAGCGCTGGGTCGGCGGGGGCATCCTGCGCAAGGAGGACCCCGAGCTGATCACCGGCCAGGGCCGCTTCGTCGACGACATCGCCCTGCCCGGCATGCTGTGGCTGGCCTTCGTGCGCAGCCCGGTCGCCTCGGCCACCATCGCCAGCATCGACACGTCGGCGGCCAAGGAGCTGCCCGGCGTGCAGGCCGTGCTCACCGGTCAGGAGCTGGCCGACGACTGGGCGCTGCCGCTACCGTGCGCCTGGCCGATCGGCAACCGCACCAACTTCGAGGATCCCGACGACCCCCGCACTCCCGACCACTGGCCGGTGGTCAAGGACCGGGTCCGCTACATGGGCGAGATCGTCGCCGTGGTGGTGGCCGACAGCCGCGAGCACGCCGCCGACGCCATCGAGGCCGTCGATGTCGACTACGACGAGCTGCCGGTGGTCACCGACATGATGGAGGCGCTGGAGGAAGGCTCGCCCGTCCTCCACGACGACCTCGGCTCCAACGAGGCCTACACCTGGGGGTTCACCAACGGCGACGTCGACCGGGTGTTCGCCGAGGCCCCGGTGGTGGTCAAGGAGCGCTACTACAACCAGCGGCTGATCCCCAACGCCATCGAGCCCCGCGGCGTGGTCGTGCAGCCGATCCCGGCCCAGGGTGAGTTCACCATCTGGTCGGCCACCCAGATCCCCCACATCCTCAAGGTCCTGCTGGCCCTCACCCTCGACATCAACGAGGCCAAGATCCGGGTGGTCGCCCCCGACGTCGGCGGCGGGTTCGGCTCCAAGCTGAACGTGTACGCCGAGGAGGCCATCTGCCTGGCCGTGGCCAAGCGGCTCGGCCAGCCGGTCAAGTGGACCGAGGAGCGCTCGGAGAACTACCTGGCCACCATCCACGGCCGCGACGTCATCCAGGACATGGAGGTGGCGGCCACCGAGGAGGGCAAGACCCTCGGCTTCCGGGTCAAGCTGTACGCCGACTTCGGCGCCTACATGCAGCTGGTCACGCCGGGTATCCCGATCCTGGGGGCGTGGCTGTACCACGGCGTCTACGACGCCCAGGCCTACGGGTTCGAGGCCACCGGGGTGTTCACCAACAAGGTCCCGACCGACGCCTACCGCGGGGCCGGCCGGCCCGAGGCGACCTACGCCGTCGAGCGGATCATGGACACCCTGGCCCGCCGGGTCGGCAAGGACCCGGCCGAGATCCGCGAGATGAACTTCATCCCGCCCTTCGACGAGGCCAGGGAGGTCGCCAGCGGCCTGTCGTTCGACTCCGGCAACTACCACGCCACCCTGGAGAAGGCCAAGCAGCTGGCCGGCTACGACGAGGTCCGGCGGGAGCAGCAGGCCAACGACGGCCGCCGCGACGGCAAGCTGCTCGGGGTCGGCCTCTCGACCTACATCGAGATGTGCGGCCTGGCCCCGTCCCAGACCCTGGCGGCCCTCAAGTACGGGGCCGGCGGCTGGGAGGCGGCCACCATCCGCTGCCACCCGACCGGCAAGGTCACCGTCATCACCGGCACGTCGCCGCACGGCCAGGGGCACGTGACCACCTGGTCGCAGCTGGCCGCCGACGCCCTCGGGGTCGAGCCCGACGACGTCGAGGTGCTCCACGGCGACACGGCGGTGTCGGCGCTGGGCATGGACTCCTACGGCAGCCGCAGTGCCTCGGTCGGCGGGGCCGCCCTCTACAAGGCGGCCGAGAAGATCCGGGCCAAGGCCCGCGCCATCGCCGCCCACGAGCTCGAGGTCGCCGAGGAGGACCTGGAGTGGAAGGACGGCAAGTTCCAGGTCACCGGCGCCCCCGACCGGGCCAAGACCATCCCCGAGGTCGCCTTCACCGCCTGGACCGCCCACGCCCTGCCGGCCGAGATCGAGCCCGGCCTGGAGGCGACCGCCGTCTGGGACCCGCCCAACTTCACGTTCCCGTCCGGGGCCCACATCTGCGTGGTCGAGGTCGACCCGGAGACCGGCTCCACCCGGATCGACAAGTACGTGGCCGTCGACGACTGCGGCACGGTCATCAACCCGATGATCGTGGACGGCCAGGTGATGGGCGGGATCGCCCAGGGCATCGCCGAGGCGCTGTACGAGGAGGCGCTCTACGACGAGAACGGCACCCTGCTGACCGGCAACATGTCCACCTACCGGGTCCCGTCCGCGGCCGAGCTGCCCGGCTACGTCCTGGACCGGAAGGTCACCCCGTCGACCACCAACCCGATCGGGGTCAAGGGCATCGGCGAGGCCGGCACGATCGCCTCCCCGCCGGCGGTGCTGAACGCGGTCGCCGACGCCCTGCGCTATGTGGGGGTCGAGTTCATCGACAAGCCGGCCAGCGCCGAGCGGGTCTGGCGGGCGATCCAGCAGGCCCAGGGCCAGGCCCCGCCCGACCGCGCGCCCTCCGGCGGCGGCACCGGCGCGGCCAGTATGACCCCCGAAGAGGAAGGAGGGGTGGCGTGATCCCGGCTGCGTTCGACTACGAGGTCGCCGAGTCCGCCGACCACGCCGTCAGCCTCCTCGGCGAGCACGGCGAGGACGCCAAGCTGCTGGCCGGCGGGCACTCGTTGCTGCCGCTGATGCGGCTGCGCCTGGCCGCCCCGTCGGTGCTGGTCGACATCGGCCGCATCAGCGACCTGAACTACGTCCGCGACGGCGGCGACCACGTCGCCGTCGGCGCCCTGACCACCATGGAGGAAGCCCACTTCTCCGAGCTCCTCCAGCACGAGTGCCCGATCCTGGCCCACACCGCCGGTGAGGTCGGCGACCCGCAGGTGCGCCACCGGGGCACCGTCGGCGGCACGGTGGCCCACGCCGACCCGGCCTCCGACATCCCGACCGTGCTGCTCGCCCTGGACGCCGACCTGGTCGTGCAGGGGCCGGGTGGGACCAGGACGGTGCCGGCCCGGGAGTTCTGGAAGGGCATCTTCGAGTCCGCCCTCGGCCCCCAGGACATGCTCACCGAGATCCGGGTGCCCAAGCTGGCCGGCGCCGGCTGGAGCTACCAGAAGTTCCACCCGCGGGCCCAGGACTGGGCGATCGTCGGGGTGGCCGCGGTGGCCAGCAACGGCGACGTGCGGGTGGCCCTCACCAACATGGGCGAGACGCCGCTGCGGGCCAGCGCGGTCGAGCAGGCGCTGGCCTCGGGGTCCGACCCGGCGGCGGCGGCCGAGCGTGCTGTGGAGGGCGCCAACCCACCCAACGACGCTCTGGCATCCTCGGAGTACCGTGAGCATCTGGCCAAGGTCCTGACCAGGCGGGCGATCGAAGGGGCAAGATCCAGCTGAACGGCGTGCACACCGGCGAACAGGGGAGGGCGCCCGGCGACGGCGCCCTCCCCTTCGCTTCCGTCGACGAGCTCGAGGCCGCCCTGGCCGGCCACGCCTACCTGGCCGACCGGGGCCTGGCCACGGCCATCTACCTGGCCCTGCACCTGGACAAGCCGGTGCTGCTGGAGGGCGAGGCCGGGGTCGGCAAGACCGAGGTCGCCAAGGTCCTTTCGGGTCTGCTCGGCCGGGAGCTGGTCCGTCTCCAGTGCTACGAGGGGATCGACGCCAGCCAGGCCCTGTACGAGTGGGACTACTCGCGCCAGCTGATCGCCGTCCGGGCCGCCCAGCTGGGCGAGGGTCAGGCCGACCTGTTCGGGCGCGAGTTCCTGGTCGAGCGGCCGCTGCTGGCCGCGGTCCGGGCCGGGTCCCGGGCCGTGCTGCTGATCGACGAGCTCGACCGGGCCGACGACGAGTTCGAGGCCTTCCTGCTCGAGGTGCTGAGCGAGTTCGCGGTCACCATCCCCGAGATCGGCCGGGTCGCGGCCGACCGGCCGCCGGCGGTGATCATCACCTCCAACCGGACCCGGGAGCTGCACGACGCCCTCAAGCGCCGCTGCCTCTACCACTGGATCGACCACCCGACGGTGGCCCGGGAGGTCGAGATCGTGCGGGTGCGTGCCCCCGAGGTCCCCGAGGCCCTGGCCCGCCAGGTCGCCGAGGCGGTGGCCCGCCTGCGCGAGATGGACGTGGCCAAGCGCCCCGGGGTGGCCGAGACGATCGACTGGTCGCAGGCCCTGACCTTTCTGGGCGCGACCAAGCTGGAGCCCGAGCAGGCCTCGGCCACCCTTGGGGCGCTGGTCAAGGACCACGAGGACCTGGAGCTGGTCCGGTCCCGGCTGGGCCAGGTACTGGGGACGGAATGAGCACGGCCGCGCTCGCCGAGCCGGAGGGGTCCGGGGCACGCGGGACGGGTGCCCCGGTGCAGCAGGCGCTCCAGCGGCTGGTCGGGTTCGGGCGGCTGCTGCGCACGCGGGGGCTGCCGGTGGGGACGGGGCGGATCCTGACCTTCTGCCGGGCCGTGGCCGCCCTGGACCGGATCGACCGCATGGGCGTCTACTGGGCAGGGCGGGTGGCCATGGTGGCCCGCAAGGAGGACCTGGCCGCCTACGACGCCGCCTTCGCCGAGTGGTTCCCCAGCCAGTCCCGCGACGTGATGGCCATGATCAGCGGCCAGGACCAGCGCATGGGCTCGACGCCCGGGCTGGAGGTCATGCTCGACCGGGGCTTCCCCGAGGAGTCCTGGCAGCGGGCCGAGGGTGAGGAGGACGGCGAGGTCACGGTCGGGGTGCTGGCCAGCGGGGCCGAGGTGCTGCGGGCCAAGTCGTTCGACGAGCTGTCCGAGGACGAGCGGATCGCCGCCGACCACGTCATCCGCGCCCTGGCCGTGCACCTGCCGACCCGGCACAGCCGCCGCTACCGGCCGTCCCCCTACGGGCGCCGCTTCGACCAGCGCCGCACCCTGCGGGCGTCGCTGCGCACCCAGGGCGAGCCGTTCCGGCGGGCCTGGCGGGACCGCCGCCGCCGGATCCGGCCGCTGGTGCTGATCCTGGACGTGTCCGGGTCGATGTCGGCCTACTCGCGGGCCCTGATGCAGTTCGGGTTCGCGGCCATGCGGGCCGGGCGCCGGGTCGAGGTGTTCTGCTTCGGGACCCGGCTGACCAGGGTGACCAGGGCCCTGGCGCGCTCGGAGCCGGACGCCGCCCTGCGCGAGGTGGCGGCCGCGGTGGTCGACTGGAACGGCGGCACCCGCATCGGCGCCTCCCTCAAGGAGCTGCTGGACCGCTGGTCCCAGCACGTGGCCATGCGCGGGGCGGTGGTGGTGCTCTGCTCGGACGGGCTGGAGCGGGGCGACCCGGCCCTGCTGGCCGCCCAGGTGGCCCGGCTGTCGCGCCTGGCCCACCGGCTGATCTGGGTCAACCCGCTCAAGGGCAGCCCCCGGTACCAGCCGCTGGCCCGGGGCATGGCCGCCGCCCTGCCGCACGTGGACGTGTTCCTGGCCGGCCACAATCTCGAAAGCCTTGAGTCGCTCTGCGGGGTCCTGGAGGGCGCCCGGTGAGATCACGGCGAAGGTGTACGTTGAGGGGGTGAACCTGACCGTCCTGCTCACCTCCGAGCCGCTGTCGCTGGACGCGGCCTTCCGGGCGGTGCTCGACCCGGCCTGCGGCGGGACGGCCCTGTTCGTCGGCACCACCCGCAGCCCCAACGAGGGCCGCGAGGTCACCGAGCTCAGCTACGAGGCCTTCGAGGAGCTGGCCCGGCCGGAGATGGAGCGGGTGGCCAGGAAGGCCGCCGCCACCCACGGCCTCGGCGCCGTCTATCTGGCCCACCGGGTCGGGGTGGTCGGGGCGGCCGAGCCGAGCGTGATCGTGGCCGCCTCGGCCCCCCATCGGGCCGAGGCCTTCGCCGGCTGCCGGGAGCTGATCGACGAGCTCAAGGCGACCGTGCCCATCTGGAAGAAGGAGCTGTGGGCCGGCGGCGGCAAGTGGGTGGGGGTACCCGATGCCTGAGATGATCGACAGCTTCGGCCGGGTCGTGCGTGACCTGCGGGTCTCGGTCACCGACAAGTGCAACTTCCGCTGCCTGTACTGCATGCCCGAGGAGGGCCTGCCCTGGCTGGCCAAGGGCGACGTGCTCGACCGGGACGAGCTCATCCGGGCCCTGCGGGTCGCCATCGGCCTGGGCGTGCGGACCGTCCGCATCACCGGGGGCGAGCCGACCCTCCGGCGCGACCTGGTCGAGGTGGTCGCCGCCCTTGGCGCGCTCGGGGTCGAGCTGTCCATCACCACCAACGGCTTCCTGATGGACCGCCTGGCCGAGCCGCTGCGCCAGGCCGGCCTCAAGCGGGCCAACATCTCCCTCGACTCCCTGCGCCGCGACCGCTTCAAGCAGATCACCCGCCGCGACGCCCTGGACCGGGTCCTGGCCGGCATCGACGCCACCCTTGCCGCCGGCCTCCACCCGGTGAAGATCAACGCCGTGGTCGTGCGGGGCTTCAACGACGACGAGCTCGAGCCGATGGCCGCCTGGGCGCGCGACCTGGGCGTGGAGCTGCGCTTCATCGAGTTCATGCCCCTGGACGCCCCCGGCGACTGGACCCGTGACCAGGTCGTCCCGGCCGGCGAGATCCTGGCCCGCCTGGACGCCGCCTTCGGGCTGGAGGCGCCCGACGCCCGGGGCAGCGCCCCGGCCGAGCGCTACCGCTACCGCGACGGCCGCGGCGCCGTCGGCGTGATCGCCTCGGTCACCCGGGCCTTCTGCGCCCAGTGCGACCGCATCCGCCTGACCGCCGACGGGCAGGTGCGGACCTGCCTGTTCGCCACCACCGAGTACGACCTGCGGTCGGTGCTGCGCTCGGGGGCCGGCGACGACGCCGTCGCCCAGGTCTACCTGGACTCGGTCGCCCGCAAGCAGTGGGGCCACCGCATCAACGAGGCCGACTTCGTCCAGCCGGCCCGCGGCATGTCCCAGATCGGCGGGTAACCCCCGCCGGTTTCGGTTACGCTCCGGCCCTGACTGTCTCTGGTGGGAGGACACGGGCATGCAGGCAGATTGCACCTTCTGCCAGATCGTGTCGGGCGAGCTGCCGGCCGACCTGGTGGACGAGGACGAACGAACCGTCGCGTTCATGGACATCAGCCCGGCCACGCTCGGCCACGTGCTGGTCGTATCCCGGCGCCACGTCACCGACGTGATGTCGGCCGACGCCGAGGACTGGCTGGCCGTGGCGGCCACGGCCAGGAGGATGGCCCGCTGGGTGGTCGGGGCCTTCCGGGCCGGGGGCGTCGACCTGGTCCAGGCCAACTCCGACGGCTCGGTCGGCAACCAGACGGTGTTCCACCTCCACGTCCACGTGCTGCCCCGCTACCACGACGACCAGCTCGGCGCCTGGTGGTCGCCGGAGACGGCCGACCCGGCCGAGATCACCGAGGCCGCCCGCCGCCTGGTCGACTACGGCCGCAACGACCCCGAGACCACCCCGCCGCTGGCCTCCACCGCCCGCTGAGTGCCCGGTTCGCAGGTTTGCGTCCCGGCTTGAACGGGATAGCGGAACAAGGGACTCTTGGGAAAGGATGGGCCCATGGACACAGGCCTGCTCGTCGCGATCGTCGTCGTCATCATCCTGCTGGCCCTGCTCGCCTTCTTCGCCGGCCGCCAGCGCCGCAGCCGCAGATTGCAAGACAAGTTCGGGCCCGAGTACGACCGCACGGTCGAGCAGGCCGGCGACCGCCGGGCCGCCGAGGCCGAGCTGCGGGAGCGGGCCGAGCGCCGGGCCGAGCTCAACATCGTCCCGCTGGAGCCGGAGGCCCGCACCCGCTACATCGAGGCCTGGCGCAACACCCAGGCCCAGTTCGTCGACGAGCCGGTCGAGGCCACCCGCGAGGCCGACCGGCTGATCACCTCGGTGATGCGCGACCGCGGCTACCCGGTCGACGACTTCGAGCAGCGGGCCGCCGACATCTCGGTCGACCACCCCCAGGTGGTCGACGACTACCGGGCCGCCCACGCCATCGCCGCCGCCAACGAGCGTTCCGAGGCCAGCACCGAGGACCTTCGCCAGGCCCTGGTCCACTATCGTTCCCTGTTCGAGGAGCTGCTGGAGGACCGCCACACCGACCGGTCAAGGACCGAGGAGGCACGATGACGGAACGCCACGGGTCCGGCTACGGCGACGAGGGCGGCCAGCGGCCGTCCGGCCGGGGGGCGGTGACCGAGCGGCTGGCCGGCCAGGAGCGGGTCAACGAGATCGACCTGACCGACGAGACGACCGAGCGGGAGTCCTCCGGCACCTTCGAGCCGGCCGACACCACCCGCCCGGGTTCCTCCAGCATCTTCGACGTCGACGAGCGGGCCCGGCAGGAGGACCAGAACCGGACCGGCTACGAGCCGTCGGTCGCCGACCCGGACGCCGGCCCGGACGGCCCCCGCGGCGCCACCGTCCTCACCGAGCCCGGCGAGCCCCGTGCGGAGCCGGCCGCCGAGGCTCGC
>DATABK010000044.1:0-8320 GCA_036259695.1 Actinomycetes bacterium
GCGCTGGCCGCGGTGGGTGGCAGGGGCCGGGCTGGCCGGCTGCCTGCTGCTGGCGGGCAGCCTGCCGGCCGCGTCGGTCCTGGCCGGAGCGGCCGCGCGCGGGGCCGGGGTGGCCGTCTGGGCAGTCCTTGCCGCCTCCAGACGTGGCTCGGGGGGGAGCACCACGCTCCCCCCCGGATGAGGTCGGCCCGGGCTCAGCTGTCGTAGGCCATGTGCTCCAGCCGCTCGACCCGCTCGGCGGTGCTGGGGTGGGTCGAGAACAGGCGGCCGACGCCGGCCCCGCCCCTGAACGGGTTGGAGATGAACAGGTGGGCGGTGGACGGGTTGGTGGTGGCCGGCAGGGTGCCGCGCGAGTACGCCTCGATCTTGCGCAGGGCGCTGGCCAGGGCGCGCGGGTCGTGGGTGAGCCGGGCCCCGGTGGCGTCGGCGCCGAACTCGCGGCTGCGCGAGATGGCCATCTGGATCAGCATGGCCGCGATCGGGGCCAGGATCACCATCAGCAGCGCGGCGATCGGGTTGCCGCCCTCGTCGTCGTCGCCGCCCATGGGGACGAAGATGGCCAGGTGGGCGACCCAGGTGATCACGGCGCCGATGGTGGCGGCCACCGAGGAGATCAGGATGTCGCGGTTCTGCACGTGCGACAGCTCGTGGGCGAGCACGCCCTCCAGCTCCCGCCGGTCCAGGATGGGCAGGATGCCCTGGGTGACCGCGACCGCGGCGTTCTGGGGGTTGCGGCCGGTGGCGAAGGCGTTGGGCTGCTGGCTGGGCGAGACGTACAGCCGCGGCATGGGGATGCCGGCCCGGTCGGCCAGGCCCTTGACGATCTGGTACAGCTCGGGGAACTGGGCCTCGGTGACGGGCACCGCCCGCGCGGCCCGGATGGCGATCTTGTCGGAGTAGAAGTAGGCGACGCCGTTCATCACGATGGCCACGACCAGCATGATCGTGATCCAGTTGCCGCCAAGGAACGAGCCGATGGCCAGCAACAGACCGCTCAGGCCGGCCAGCAGCAGCGTCGTCTTCAGATAGTTCCTGCCGGTCATGCTCTTGGCTCCTGTGCCTGCGAACGCGCCCGTCTGCGGCCGGGGCGAACCGGTCGGGTCGAAGTCTCGCCGCCAGAGGACGTGGCCCGAGCCCCGGCCGCGCAGGCTGCGGCGTGCTGACGGAGCGTCGGAGGGCTACTCCCCTCGACCTGACATCTCCTAGTGTACGTCCCAGGATTCAAGGCCGTGTAAGTGCGGCCGAGCACCCAACCTCCACCCCGAGGACGAGGCCAACATCCGTCTCGGGGTCGACGAGCGTCCCGGGCGCCGCTGATATGGTGCCGGCATCGAGGTACGTCGGGAGGGGGGAAGGCCCAGCAGGAGGAAGGCGGACAAGGTGCTCGAGCTCCAGGGACTGACGCGCCGCTACGGCGAGGTCGTCGCCCTCGACAACCTGTCGTTCACCGTCCGGGAAGGCCAGATGTTCGGGTTCGTGGGACCGAACGGCGCCGGGAAGACCACCACCATGCGGATCGTGCTCGGGGTGCTCGAGCCCGACCGGGGCGAGGTGCGCTGGCGGGGCCGGCCGGTCGACGCCGAGACCCGCCGCCGCTTCGGCTACATGCCCGAGGAGCGCGGCCTGTACCCCAAGATGCGGGTCCGCGACCAGCTCGAATACTTCGCCCGCCTGCACGGGCTCTCGGCCACCGACGCCGAGCGCGCCGCCGGCTACTGGATCGAGCGGCTGGGCGTGGCCGAGCGGGCCGACGACAGGGTCGAGCAGCTGTCCCTCGGCAACCAGCAGCGGGTCCAGCTGGCCGCCGCCCTGGTCCACAACCCCGAGGTCCTGGTCCTGGACGAGCCGTTCTCGGGCCTGGACCCGGTCGGGGTCGACGTGCTCGCCCAGGTCCTGGCCGACCGGGCCGCCGACGGCATCCCGGTGATCTTCTCCAGCCACCAGCTGGAGCTGGTGGAGCGGCTGTGCGAGGCGGTGGCGATCATCAACCGCGGCCGCCTGGTCGCGGCCGGGCCGGTCGAGGAGCTGCGGGCCGCCGGCGGCGAGCGCCGCTACCAGGTGGAGGTGGCCGACGCCGGCCCCGACTGGGTGAACAGCCTCGACGGGGTGACCCTCCTCGAGAAGCAGAACGGCCGGGTCGTCCTGGCCGTCGAGGGCGACGAGCAGCGGGTGCTCGACGCCGCCAGGGCGGCCGGACGGGTCACCCTGTTCAGCGCCGTGCAGCCGTCCCTGGCCCAGCTCTTCCGGCAGGCGGTGCAGGAATGAGGACGCGACAGATGAGAACCGTTGACGGCATCAAGCTGACGGCCCGGCGGGAGCTGGTCGAGCGGACCCGGCGGGACCGGTCGTTCCTGATCTCGACCCTGGTCACGCTGGCCATCCTGGTCGCCATCATCTTCGTGCCCAAGCTGCTCGGGTCCGACGACCCGACCGAGTTCGACGTGGGCCTGGTCGGGGCGGCCTCCCAGCCCCTCGGGCAGGTCCAGACCGCCCAGGGCGAGGCCGCCGGCATCCGCATCGACCTCCGGCAGCCGGCCCCCCCGGCCGACGCCGAGGCGGCCGTGCGCGACGGCAAGCTCGACCTGGCCGTGATCAACGGCCGCGAGCTGGTCGCCAAGGCCGAGCCCGACGAGCAGCTCAGCCTGCTGGTGCAGGCCGCGTCGGGGGCGGCCAGGGCCCAGCAGACCCTCCAGAGCGCCGGCGTCCCCCCGGCCGAGATCCAGGCCGCCCTGGCCCCTCCCCCGCTGCCCGTCCGCAGCCTGGAGCCGGTCGACGAGGATGCCCGCTCCAAGCGGACGATCGCCACGGTGGCCGTGTTCCTGCTCTACGGCCAGCTGATCGGCTACTGCTTCACGGTCGCCATGGGCGTGGTCGAGGAGAAGTCGACCCGGGTCGTCGAGGTGCTGCTGGCCGCCATCCGCCCGGTCCAGCTGCTGGCCGGCAAGATCATCGGCGTCGGCCTGGTCGGCCTGATCCAGCTGGCCATCATCGGCGTGGTCGGGCTGGTCGTCGCGGTGGCCAGCAACGCCATCACCCTGCCGCCGGACGCCGCCGGGACGATCGGCTCGGTGCTGCTGTGGTTCCTGCTCGGCTACGCCTTCTACTCGAGCATGTTCGCGGTCGCCGGGGCGATCGTGTCCCGCCAGGAGGAGCTCCAGAACACCGCCACCCCACTGAACCTGCTCATGATCGCGTCATTCTTCGTGGCCTTCACGGCTTCGGTCGGCGGCGGGGACACGACTCTGGCCAGGGTGTCGACCTTCCTCCCGCCGGTCGCCCCGCTGATCATGCCGTTGCGCATCGCCGGCGGCGACGCCGCCCCTTGGGAGATCGCCGCCTCGCTCGCGGTCATGCTGGTCTCGATCGTGGCCGTGGTCGTGCTCGCCGCCCGCCTCTACGAGGGCGCGATCCTGCGCACCGGCGCCCGGGTCAAGCTCGGCGACGCCTGGCGCAGCGGCCGCCGCCAGCCCGCGGCCGGCCGCGCCTGAGCAGCCCCGGAGGCCGCGTCACTCCGGGGGGTCGTCGAGCAGGCCGGCGTCGTGGGCCAGCAGGGCGATCTGGACCCGGTTGTTGAGGTCGAGCTTGGTGAGGATGCTCGAGACGTGGGTCTTGACGGTGGGGACGCTCAGGTAGAGGACCGAGGAGATCTCGGCGTTGGAGCGGCCCTGGCCGACGGCCACGGCGACCTCGCGCTCGCGGTCGTTGAGCAGGGCCAGACGCTCCCGGGCCCGGATGCGGCGGTCCTGGTTGGAGCCGGCGACCCGGGCGATCAGCCGGCGGGTGACCGCCGGGGAGAGGACGGGGAGGCCCTGGGCGACCCGGCGGACGGCGTCGACGATCTCGGTCGGCGGGGTGTCCTTGAGGACGAAGCCGGCGGCGCCGGCCCGCAGGGCCCGCAGGACGTGCTCGTCGGCGTCGAAGGTGGTCAGGATGATGACCTCGGGGGCGTCGCCGCGGCCGCGCAGGGCCTCGGTGGCGGCCAGGCCGTCCATGTTCGGCATCCGGATGTCCATCAGGACGACGTCGGGGTCGTGCCGGTCGGCCATGGGCAGGACCTGGGTGCCGTCGCCGGCCTCGGCGACCACCCGGATGTCGGGGGTGCCGCCCAGCATCATCACCAGGCCGGCGCGGACCAGCGGGTCGTCGTCGACCACCAGCACGCCGATGGTGGCGGGCTCGGGTGCGGTCATGCCGGCCACGGTAGCCACACCGCCAGGTACCAGCCGCCGTCGGCGGTGGGCCCGTGCTCCAGCCGCCCGCCGGCCAGCGTGACCCGCTCGGCCAGCCCGGTCAGCCCCTGCCCGGCCCCGGGATCGGGGGAGGGGGCGGGCCCGGAGGCCGGAGGGGCGGTGTTGCGGACCTCCGCGGTGAGGCCGGTGCCGGGCGATCCGGCCAGGTTGACGCGGACCTCGGCGCCGGGGGCGTGCTTGCGGGCGTTGGTCAGGGCCTCCTGCACGACCCGGTAGGCGGTGCGGCCGGTCAGGTCGGGGACGGGGCCGCTGGTGTCGTCGCGCAGGGACACCCGCATCCCGGCCCGCCCCGACTCGGCCACGAGCTGCCGGACGTCGGCCAGAGTCGGCTGGGGCAGCTCGCCGACCGGGGCGCGCAGGACCCCGATGACCTCGCGCAGGTCCTGGAGCGCCTGGTGGGCGTTCTCCCGGATCACCTTGGCGGCGCCGGCGACCTCGCCGGCCGGGGCGTCGGGGCGGAACTCGAGCGCGCCGGCGTGGACGCTCAGCAGCGACAGCCGGTGGCCGAGGACGTCGTGCATCTCCCGGGCGATCTCGTCGCGGGCCCGCTGCTGGGCCTGCTCGGCCCGCAGCTGGGCCTCGGTCTCGGCCCGCTCCGCCCGGTCTCGCAGCGACAGCACCAGCTGGCGCCGGTAGTGGATGAACAGGCCCCAGCCGACGGCGGCGCCATGGACGACCACGGCGATCAGGAACAGGAACCAGGCGGGGAGGCCGGGCTCCGGCCGGACGGCCACATAGACGAGCCCGGCCAGCACGCTCAGCGCGTAGATGGCCCCCGTGGTCCGCGGTGGCCGGTGGATCGCGACCGTCAGGATCCCGAGCACCATGGCCCCGGCCACGAACTCGGAGAAGGTCGAGAGGGCGATCAGCACCAGGGCGAGCCCGACCGGCCAGCGGCGCCGCAGCCACAGCCCCAGGCAGCCGACCGCCCCCGCCACCACGTCGGCGGTCAACAGCCAGTCCGGCGGCACCGGCGTCGACGCCTCCAGCCGCCCACCAATTGTCAGGAGCGCGAAGACGACCGCGACCAGGAACAGCAGGCTGTCCACGACCCAGTCGCGCGGCCGCCGCCGCGACGGCGTGCGCCGCGCCGCCGTGGCTTCCAAGCCCGTCGCCGAAGCGTCCATCCTCGGAGCGTACCGGCCCGAAGGCCAGGTCCCGCCGTCGGCGGCCGGGAACGATACGGAAGTTCCGGCATCCGGTACTTCCGTCGGTCGCGCCCCTGATCGCCCGCGACCCCGGTCGGCGTGTTCAGCTTGCCGACCGCAGGGGGCTGTGCCTGGCCAGGTGCCTAGGGACCCGCCACCAGGGTCGACATCGGGGCGTACTGGACCAGGAGGTTCGGGAGGACGCCGAGGACCAGGACGCCGGCGGCCGACAGGGTGATGGCGGTGCCGAGGGTTGGGGAGACGCGGGGGGCGGGGAGCTCTGGGGCGCCTTCGGGCGGGGTGCCGAGCCAGAGGCTGCGGGCCACGCCGGCGTAGTAGAAGAGGGCGACCACGGTCATGACGGCCATGAAGACGACCAGGAGCTGGAGAGTCAGGGTGTCGCCGTTGATGGCCGACTTGAAGATGACGAACTTGGCGTACCAGCCGGCCGCCGGGGGGATGCCGGCCAGGGAGAACAGGAAGGCGGTCATGGCGACGCCGAGGGCCGGGGAGCGGCGGGCCAGGCCGGCGTAGTCGGCGATCAGGTTGGAGGGCTGGCGCTGGCTGACCAGGGTGACCACGGCGAACGCGCCCAGGTTGGTGAAGGCGTAGATGAGCAGGTAGACGAGGACGGCCTGGAAGGCCTCCTCGCGGACGCCCGGGTCGGCCGCGGAGCCGACGGCGAACGGGACCAGCATGTAGCCGGCCTGGGCGACCGAGGAGTAGGCGAGCAGGCGGACGATGTTGGTCTGGGCCAGGGCGATCACGTTGCCGAGCAGCATGGTGAAGGCGGCCAGGACGGCGAAGGCCGGGGCCCAGTAGCGGGCGTAGGACGGGGAGGCGACGAAGGTCACCTGGAGGAGGCCGGCGAATCCGGCGGCCTTGGAGGCGACCGACAGGTAGGCGGCCACCGGGACCGGGGAGCCCTCGTAGGTGTCGGGGGCCCAGAAGTGGAACGGGGCCGCCGACACCTTGAAGGCGAAGCCGGTGACGACCAGGAACACGGCCATGACCGCGGCCGGCTCGTCGCCCAGCTGGGCCAGGCGCTCGGCGATGGGGCCGAGCTGGAGGGAGCCGGTGAAGCCGTAGACCAGGCTCATCCCGAACAGCATCACGGCGGTGGAGAGCACGCCGATGAGCAGGAACTTGAGCGCGCCCTCGTTGCCGCGGGCGTCGCCCTTGCGGAAGCCGGCGGCGATGAAGCCGGTGGCCGAGACGATCTCCAGCGACAGGAACAACATGAGCAGGTCTCGCGAGGACGGCATGAGCAGCATGCCGACGAAGCTGGACAGGACCAGGAAGTAGAACTCGCCCTGGTAGGCGGTGCCGGCGTCGACGTAGCGCTGGCTCATCAGCAGGACCAGCAGCAGGGACCCCAGGAACAGCCCCTTGAACAGCAGGGCGTAGTTGTCGACCACGAACGAGCCGCCGAAGGTGCTGCGGGCGCCCCCGCCGACCAGGCTGGCCAGGGCGGCCCCGGCGGCCACCGTGCCGGCGATGGACAGCCAGCTGGCGACCACCTTGGCCCGCTCCACGAACAGGTCCACCACCAGCACCAGCAGGGCGGTGCCGGCCAGGACCAGCTCGGGAAGGATGGCGTGGAAGTCGATGGCCACGGTCAGGGTCTCCTCGTCATGCGAACAGGTCGGTGAACCAGCCGGTGACCGAGGGGCTGGTCAGCCACAGGATCAGGCCGGGGGCGAACCCGAGGGCCACCGTGAGGACGATCAGGGGGGACCAGGCGGCGGCCTCGAGCGGGGCCAGGTCGCCGAGGGTCCTGCCGCCCCAGCGGTCGGGGACCCGGCCCAGGTTGACCCGCTGGATCAGCCAGAGGAAGTAGCCGGCGGTCAGCAGCGTCCCCACCAGGCCGACCACGGCCAGGGTGCGGAACAGGGGCACCGACAGCCCCGGGGCCGGGTTCCAGGCGGCCAGCAGGGCCAGGATCTCGCCCCAGAAGCCGGCCAGCCCGGGCAGGCCCAGGGAGGCGATGCAGGCCAGGGTGAACACCCCGGCCAGGCGGGGCATGAGGGTGGCCATGCCGCCGCCCAGCTCGACGATGTCGCGGGTGTGGTAGCGCTCGTGCATGGACCCGGCCAGGAAGAACAGCATCCCGGTGATGACGCCGTGGGCGACCATGCCGAACACGGCGGCGTTGATCCCGGTCGGGGTCAGGGTGGCGATGCCCAGCATCACGAAGCCCATGTGGCCGACCGATGAGTAGGCGATCAGGCGCTTGACGTCCCGCTGGGCCAGGCAGCACAGCGCCCCGTAGATGATCGCGATGGTCCCGAGGATGGCGATCACCGGGGCCCACTCCCGGGCGGCCTCGGGCAGGATCGGCAGGGCGATGCGCACGAACCCGTAGGTCCCCATCTTCAGCAGGATCCCGGCCAGCAGGACCGAGCCGACGGTCGGGGCCTCGGTGTGGGCGTCGGGCAACCAGGTGTGGAACGGCCACACCGGCACCTTGACGGCGAACCCGAGGGCGACGGCGGCGAACACGATCGTGCCGAAGGTCCCGCCGAAGCGGGCCGCCCCCAGCTCCTGGAGGGCGAGCATGTCGAAGGTGCGGCCGGCCGCCTCGGGGCTGGAGCGCAGCCACAGGGCGAGGAAGCCCAGCAGCATGACCACCGACCCGATCAGGGTGTAGAGGATGAACTTGATCGAGGCGTAGTCGCGCCGGGGCCCGCCCCAGACGGCGATCATGAAGTACATGGGGATGAGCACCGTCTCCCAGAAGACGAAGAACAGCACCAGGTCGAGGGCCACGAAGGTGCCGTTCATGCCCGTCTCCAGCAGCAGGAGCAGGGCCAGGAAGGCCCTGGGATTGCGGGGCTCGGGGAGGAACCGCCACGAGTAGAGGACGCACAGCAGGCTCAGCAGCAGCGAGAGGACCAGCAGGGGCAGGGCGATGCCGTCGAC
>DATABK010000045.1:0-3080 GCA_036259695.1 Actinomycetes bacterium
CAGGCGTGGGGTCTCGTCACGGGACCCCACGCCGGCCCAGATGCCCAGGGTGACCGAGCGCACGGCCGGCATGCGCTCGGTCAGGACCCGCAACCCCCCCGGCAGCTCGGTGCGCTCGAACCCGGCCTCGGCCACGGCCTCAGCTCCCCTCGCCGTCGCCGTCGGCGGCGGCCGGGGCGCCCTCGCCGGACGCCTCGTCCTCGTCGACCAGCTTCAGGGAGATGCGGTTCTGGCGGTCGATCTCCATCACCTCGACGAGCAGCTTGTCGCCGACGTTGACCACGTCCTCGACGGCCCGGACCCGCTGGCCCTTCTTGCCGAGGCGCGAGATGTGGAGCAGGCCGTCCTTGCCCGGGGTGAGCGAGATGAAGGCCCCGAAGGTGGTCGTCTTGACCACCGTGCCCAGGTAGCGCTCGCCGGCCTGGGGCATGACCGGGTTCATCTGCTCGCGGATCATCTTCAGGGCGGCCTCCAGCTGGTCGCCGTCGGTGGCCCCGATGTAGACCCGGCCGTCGTCCTCGATCGAGATCTCGGCGCCCGAGGTGGACTGGATCTCGTTGATCCGCTTGCCCTTGGGTCCGATCAGCTCGCCGATCTTGGACACCGGGATCTGCTCGATGTGGACCCGCGGGGCGAGCCGGTTGAGCTGCTCGCGCGGCCGCTCGATGGCCGCCTGGATGACGTCCAGGATGAGCATGCGGGCGTCGCGGGCCTGGGTCAGGGCACCGATCAGGACCTCACTGGGGATGCCGGTGAGCTTGGTGTCGAGCTGGAGGGCGGTGACGAACTCACGCGTGCCCGCGACCTTGAAGTCCATGTCGCCGAAGGCGTCCTCGGCGCCGAGGATGTCGGTCAGGGTGACGTACTCGCCGCCCTCGGCGATCAGGCCCATGGCGATGCCGCCGACCGGGGCCTTGATCGGCACCCCGGCGTCCATCAGCGACAGGGTGGAGGCGCACACCGAGGCCATCGAGGTCGAGCCGTTGGAGCTCAGCACCTCCGAGACCAGCCGCAGCGCGTACGGGAACTCCTCCTTGTCCGGGATCACCGGCAGCAGGGCCCGCTCGGCCAGCGCCCCGTGGCCGATCTCCCGCCGCTTGGGGCCGCGCATGAAGCCGACCTCGCCGGTGGAGAAGGGCGGGAAGTTGTAGTGGTGCATGTAGCGCTTGCGGTCCTCGGGGTCGAGGGTGTCGACGATCTGCTCCATGCGGACCATGCCCAGGGTGGTGATGCTCAGCACCTGGGTCTCGCCCCGCTGGAACAGCCCCGTCCCGTGGGCCCGGGGCAGCAGGCCGACCTCGGCGGCCAGCGGCCGGATGTCGCGCGGCCCGCGGCCGTCGATGCGCTTGGCGTCCTTGACAACCCGCTGGCGGACCAGCTCCTTGGTCAGGCTGCGGAAGGCGGCCGAGGCCTCCTTCTCGCGGCCGGCAAGGGCCTCGCCGAGCTGCTCGGCGGCGGCCCCGGCGGCCTCGGCCTTGAGCTCGTCCAGCCGGGCCTCGCGCTCGGCCTTGTCGGCGATGGTGATGGCCTCGCGCACCTGGGCATCGACCGCGCCCCGGATCGCCCCGGCCACGTCCTCGCCGTACTCGGCGTACAACGGGTACTCCTTGGGCTGGGCGCCGGCCTGGCGGACGAGCTCGGCCTGGAGCGCGCAGGCGGTGGCGATGTGGGTCTTGGCCAGCTCGAGGGCGAGCCCGAGGGCCTCCTCGGTCGGCTTGGGGGCGCCGCTCTCCTCCATGAGCCGGATGGCGTGCTCGGTCGCCTCGGCCTCGACCATGAGGATGTCGACCCCGCCGGCCTCGTTCTGGCGGCCGGCCACGACCATGTCGAAGGTGCACTCCTCGAGCTCGTCGTAGGTCGGGTTGACGACCCAGTCGCCGGCCCGGCGGCCGAGGCGGACGGCCCCGACCGGGCCCGAGAAGGGGATCCCGGCCAGCTGCACGGCCGCCGAGGCACCGTTGATGGCCAGGACGTCCGAGAGGTACTGCATGTCGGTCGACAGGATGGTGGCGACCACGTGGATCTCGTTGCGCAGCCCCTTGGGGAAGGAGGGGCGCAGCGGCCGGTCGACCAGCCTGGCGGTCAGGATGGCCGTCTCGGATGGCCGGCCCTCACGACGGAAGAAGCCGCCGGGGATCTTGCCGGCGGCGTACATGCGCTCCTCGACGTCGACGGTGAGGGGCATGAAGTCGAGCTGCTCTTTGGGATGCTTGGCGGCGGTGGCGGTGACCAGCAGCTGGGTCTCGCCCATCCCGATGAGAACGGCGCCGCCCGCCTGCTTGGCCAGCTTGCCGGTCTCGATGTAGAGATCGCGGCCGCCGACGGCGCCCTGCACACGATGAACTGCCATGAATGAAGTTGCTCCTCTTCCTCGCCGCCCCGGCACCTTGGCCGGGGCGGGCCCATGCTCCCGGCCGCGGTCGCGGGCGGGGCGGCCTGCTCGGGCGGGGAGCCGGGGGACGAGGTGCCAGTTCTCAGTCGAAAGGCCTGGAGCTCAGGGCGTCGCCTGGGGCGGTCCAGGGCTCACCACTGACAACTGACACGGCGCTCGTCCGGCTTCCCGGTCGGCAGGGCGTTGCTCAGCGCGCCAGGAGCATCACCGTCCTTGGCACGCCGGTCCGTCCACCCCGGTCAGCGGCGGAGCCCGAGGCGCTCGATGAGCGCCCGGTAGCGGGCGACATCGTTGTTCTGGAGGTAGCGGAGCAGCCGGCGGCGGCGGCCGACCATCTGCAGGAGGCCGCGACGCGAGTGGTGGTCGTGCTTGTGGACCTTGAGGTGCTCGGTGAGCGCGTTGATGCGCGTGGTGAGCAGGGCCACCTGGACCTCGGGCGAGCCGGTGTCGCCTTCCTTGGTCGCGTACTCGGTGATGATCTTGGTCTTGTCGTCCTTGACCAGCATGCTGCTACCTCTCCATGACGGTGCGGATTCTGCCCGGGGGCCCCGGCTGGCACTGGATCGGCGCGGCCAGGGGTCCCGCGTCCCGGACGGTCGCCGGACGATGTCGCCCAGCCACCCGCGCAAGGGTAGCACGGGCGGGCTCCCGCGCGCCGGAAGCCGCTGCTCAGGAGGGTAGCAGGCGC
>DATABK010000046.1:0-5169 GCA_036259695.1 Actinomycetes bacterium
TCAAGGACCGCATCGCCAGGGCCATGGTCGACGACGCCGAGAAGACCGGCCGGCTACGGCCGGGCGCGACCCTGGTCGAGCCGTCCAGCGGCAACACCGGCATCGCCCTGGCCCTGGTCGCCCGGGTCCGGGGCTACCGGCTGGTCGTGGTCATGCCCGAGAACACCTCGGCCGAGCGCCGCCAGCTGCTGGAGCTGTACGGGGCCGAGGTGGTGACCTCGCCGGCCGCCGGCGGCTCCAACGGGGCCATCGCCCGGGCCGAGGAGCTGGCCGCCGCCAACCCCGACTGGGTGATGCTCTACCAGTACGGCAACCCGGCCAACGTCACCGCCCACTACGAGACGACCGGCCCGGAGATCTGGCGCGACCTGCCCGAGGTGACCCACTTCGTGGCCGGCCTCGGCACCAGCGGCACCCTGGTCGGGGTCGGCCGCTACCTCAAGGAGCAGAACCCTGCCGTGCAGGTGGTGGCGGCCGAGCCCGAGTACGGCGACCTGGTCTACGGGCTGCGCAACCTCGACGAGGGGTTCGTGCCTCCCATCTTCGAGGAGGGCGTGCTCGACCGGCGCATCAAGGTCGGCTCCTCCGACGCCCTCACCCGGACCCGGGAGCTGGCCGCCACCGAGGGCATCTTCGCCGGCATCTCCACCGGGGCCGTCCTGCACGTCGCTCTGCGGGTCGCCGAGCGCCTGGAGCGGGCCGACGTCGTCGTCCTGGCCCCCGACGGCGGCTGGAAGTACCTGTCCACCGGCGCCTACGGCCCCGACCCCGAGGCCGCCGAGGCCGGCATCCGCGGCCAGCTCTGGGCCTGAGCCTCCGAGCGGGTCGCCCACCTGCGGTATCGTCCGGGACATGGATCCACGACCCATCGGCATCTTCGACTCCGGGGTGGGCGGGCTGACCGTCGCCCGGGCCGTGATCGACCTGCTGCCCCACGAGTCGGTGATCTACTTCGGGGACACGGCCCGGTCCCCGTACGGGCCCCGGTCCCAGGCCGAGGTGCGGACCTTCGCCTCCGAGATCATGGACCTGCTGGTGGCCGAGGACGTGAAGCTGGCCGTGGTCGCCTGCAACAGCGCCTCGGCGGCCGCCTACGACGAGCTCAAGGCCGCCTACCCGCTGCCCGTGGTCGAGGTCATCGAGCCGGCCGTGCGGGCCGCGGTCCGCCTGACCCGCAACCGCAACGTCGGCGTGATCGGCACCGAGGGGACGATCCGCTCCGGCCGCTACCGCGAGGCCATCGAGGACACCCACGAGAACGTCACCCTGGTCGCCCAGGCCTGCCCCCGGTTCGTCGAGTACGTGGAGCGGGGCGAGACCACCGGCCCGGACATCCTGGAGCTGGCCCGCGGCTACCTGGCCCCGCTGCTGGCCGCCGAGGTCGACACCCTGATCCTCGGCTGCACCCACTACCCGCTGCTCACCGGGGTCATCGGCTACCTGGTGGGCCCGGACGTGTTCCTGGTCAACTCGGCCGAGTGGACCGCCCGCAGCGTCTTCGCCGAGCTCACCAAGGCCGACCTTCACGCCCCCTACGGGGCCCGGCCGGCCCACCGGTTCCTCGCCTCCGGCGACCCCGACGAGTTCCGCCGGGTCGGGGCCCGGTTCCTCGGCCCCGAGGTCGGCCGGGTCGAGCGGCGCAGCGCGGCCGCGCCGGTCGAGGCCGAGGCCTCGTGATCCGGCTCACCGTGCTCGGCAGCTCCGGGACCTACCCGGCCGCCGGCCGCGCCTGCTCCGGCTACCTGCTGGAGGCGGGCGAGGGCGACCAGGCGACGAGGGTCTGGGTCGACACCGGCCCCGGCACCCTGTCCAACCTGCTCCGGGTGGCCGACCTGCCGACCCTGGACGCCATCTGGGTCAGCCACCTGCACGTCGACCACGTCGGCGACCTGCTGGCGGCCAACTACGCCCTCCGCTACGGCGACTTCCAGCCGCCGCCGGCGCCGGTGCCGGTGTTCGGCCCCACCGACTGGGTCAGCCACGTGCGGCCGTTCCTGTCCACCGGCGAGAGCGAGCCCATCGACGGCACCTTCGAGGTCCACGACCTGCACGACGGCGAGCGGGTCGACCTCGGGCCGCTGCGGCTGGAGGCGGTGGCCACCGTGCACTCGGTCGAGACCTACGCCGTCCGGGCCACCGCCGGCGGCCACACCGTCGCCTACTCGGCCGACTCGGGCTCCTGCGACGCCCTCGGCCGCCTGGCCGACCAGGCCGACCTGTTCGTGTGCGAGGCCGCCTGGTCCGAGTGGCCCGAGGGCGCCCCCCCGATCCACCTGACCCCGCAGCTGGCCGGGGAGTGGGCGGCCAAGGCTCGGGCCAGGCGGCTGCTGCTCACCCACCTGCGCCCCGGCAGCGACACCGCGGCCGCCACCGCCCGGGCCGCCGAGGCCTACGGCGGCCCGGTGGGCGTCGCCACCGAACTGGAGGTTCACCACATCTGATGGCCAGAAAAGATGGGCGCGCCCCCGACCAGCTGCGCCCGGTCACGATCACCCTCGGCTGGCAGGAGACGGCCTTCGCCTCAGCCCTGGTCGAGCTGGGCCGGACCAAGGTTGTGTGCGCTGTCAGCTACGAGGACCGGGTGCCGCCGTTCCTGCGCGGCAGCGGCAAGGGCTGGGTGACCTCCGAGTACGCCATGCTCCCGGGGGCGACCGGCGAGCGGTCGGGCCGCGAGGTCGCCAAGGGCCGGCCGGGCGGCCGCACCCATGAGATCCAGCGCCTGATCGGCCGGTCCCTGCGGGCCGTCACCGACACCCAGGCGTTCGGGGAATCGACCCTGTGGGTCGACTGCGACGTCCTCCAGGCCGACGGCGGCACCCGCTGCGCCTCCATCACCGGAGCCTGGGTGGCCCTGTTCGCGGCCAGCCACCGGCTGATGCAGGAGAAGCGGATCAAGTCGTTCCCCCTCCGGGACCACGTGGCCGCGGTCAGCGTCGGGATGGTCGACGGCACCCCCTGCCTCGACCTGCCCTACGAGGAGGACGTGCGCGCCGAGACCGACATGAACGTGGTCATGACCGGGCTCGGCGGCCTCGTCGAGGTCCAGGGCACGGCCGAGCGGGAGCCGTTCAGCCGGGCCGAGCTGAACACCCTGCTCGACCTGGCCGCCTCCGGGATCGCCGCCCTGGTCAAGGCCCAGAAGCAGGCCCTGGGGGCGATGCTGGAGCAGGCGGCCATCCCGCCCCTGCGCCGCCTCGCCCTCGGCCCGGCCTCACTCGACCTCACCGGCTAGTGGTTCCACGTCTGTTGCTGGCCAGCGCCAACCAGGGCAAGCTGCGCGAGCTCCGGACGATCCTGGAGGGGCTGCCGGTCGAGCTGGTCGGCCTGGCCGAGGCCGGCCTCGGCGAGCCGCCCGAGGTCGAGGAGACCGGCGACACGTTCCTGGAGAACGCGCTGCTCAAGGGCCGGGCCTATGCCGCCTGGTCGGGGATGGCGGCGGTCGCCGACGACTCCGGCCTCGAGGTCGACGCCCTCGGCGGCGCCCCCGGGGTCCGCTCGGCCCGCTACGCCGGCCCCGGCGCCAGTGACCAGGCCCACCTGGACAAGCTCCTGCCCGCCCTGGCCGGGGTCCCGCCGGAGCGGCGCACGGCCCGGTTCCGCTGTGCCGCCGTCCTGGTGGATCCAGCGGCGGGGGAGTGGCACGCCGAGGCGGCCTGGGAGGGACGGATCCTGGACGCGCCCCGGGGGAGCGGCGGGTTCGGCTACGACCCGGTGTTCCTGCCCGGCGGCTGGGAGTCGACCAGCGCCGAGGTCGACCAGGCGACCAAGGACGCCGCCTCCCACCGCGGCCGGGCCTTCCGAGCCCTCCGTCCGGCCATCGAGGCCTGGGCCCGCTCCGCCGACTAGGTTGACACCGTCTATCTCAGGTAGTAGATTGACGCTGTCAACCTAGGGGGTGTGATGACAGCGACCCGGCGGGCCAATCCCACCTACTACGGCGGCGACCTGCGCCGCGAGCTGCTGGACGCCGCCCTCGAGCTGATCGCCCAGGAAGGGCCGTCGGCGGTCAGCCTGCGCTCGCTGGCCCGGCGGCTCGGCGTCTCCCACGCCGCCCCGGCCAACCACTTCCCCGACAAGGCGGCCCTGTTCACCGCCATCGCCGTCGAAGGCTTCACCCTGCTCGCCAAGGCCATGACCGACGGCGTCGGCCGGCTCGGCCCGGCGGCAACCGCCGGCCAGCGGTTCCGAGCCGCCGGCCGGGCCTACACCGGCTTCGCCCTCGCCCACCCGGCCCACTTCGCCGTGATGTGGCAGCGCGACCTGCTCCACCAGGACGACCCCGAGCTCGCCGCGGCCGGCGACCGGACCTTCGAGCTGCTGCTGGACGGCGTCCGCGACATCCAGTCCGAGGGCTGGGCGGCCGGCAGCGACCCCCAGGCCGTCGCCTACCTGGCCTGGTCGGTCGTGCACGGCCTGGCCGCCCTGTGGCTCGGCGGCTCCCTCCAGCGGGACCAGCGCTCCTTCGACGAGATCGCCGGCGAGGTCGCCGCCCTCCTCGGCTCGGCCCTCGCCCCCGGCAGCCTTCCTCCGCCACCTGAGAGGAGAACCCATGCACCGTGACCACCGGCCCCGCCCGGCCCCGCTCCTCCCCAAGCCGGCCGACCCGAAGGTCCGCATCGGCGACGCCGAGCGCGACCGGGTGATCGACCAGCTCGCCGACCACCACGCCGCCGGCCGCCTCACCTTCCAGGAGTTCGAGGACCGCATGGCCTCGGCCTGGGCGGCCCGGACCGGCGCCGACCTCGCCGTCCTGACCGCCGACCTGCCGTCACCGGCGCCGGGGCCATCCCGGCCCCCGGCCGGCCCCCCGGCCGGCCGCCTGCGCCTCGACCCCGCCGTCCGGACCTACCTGGCCGTGATGGCCCTGCTGTGGCTGATCTGGCTGGTCACCGGCGCCGGCTACCCCTGGCCCATCTGGCCCATGCTCGGCTGGGGCATCGGCGTCGCCGCCTGTCAGCCATCCCGTACCGCCACGCCCGGGAACACCTCGTAGCCGGGGGTGAGCACCTGGCCCGGGTCGTGGTCGCGCTTGGCGGCTTCGAGCCGCGTGAAGGCCGCCCCGAAGTGCCGGCGCCAGTCGGCCGGGGACATCGGCAGGGCGCTGACCGGGTACAGCGTCCCGCCGGCGTCCCGGACCCGCTCGTGGACGGCCCGGCCCGTTCCGCGTCG
>DATABK010000047.1:0-2004 GCA_036259695.1 Actinomycetes bacterium
CCAGCCACGGCCGGCCGAAGACGAGCTGTGCCGAAGGAGACAGCCGAGCTGTTCGAGCCCGCCCCCGGCGGGTCCCGGGGGAAACCCCCGGCTGAAGAAGGGTGGTAGCCGCGTTCCGCGTGGACTGCCTGGCTCGTAGCGTGAGCTTCCGAGGTGGCAACAGGGAGGTTGGGCATGATCGAGGTTCGCGGGCTGAGGAAACGCTACGGCGGCACCGTCGCCGTCGACGGGCTCAGCTTCGACGTTCGGCCGGGCATGGTGACCGGGTTCCTCGGGCCGAACGGGTCGGGCAAGTCCACCACCATGCGTCTGATCCTCGGCCTGGACACAGCCGACGCCGGTCAGGCACGGATCGATGGGCGCCGCTACCGCGAGCTGCGCTGGCCGCTGCGCGAGGTCGGGGCGTTGCTGGAGGCCAGGGCGTTCCATCCTGGTCGCAGCGCCCGCGCCCACCTGCGGGCGCTGGCGGCCAGCAACGGGCTGCCGAAGTCCCGGGTCGAGGAGGTGCTGGGGGTGGTGGGCCTGGGCGACGCCGCCGGCCGGCGGGCGGGGACGTTCTCGCTCGGCATGGGCCAGCGGCTCGGCATCGCCGCCGCGCTGCTCGGGGACCCCGGGGTGCTGCTGCTGGACGAGCCGGTCAACGGTCTGGACCCCGAGGGGATCCGCTGGACCCGCCAGCTGCTGCGGTCCCTGGCGGCGCAGGGCCGGGCCGTGCTGGTGTCCAGCCACCTGATCGGCGAGGTGGCCCGCACCGCCGACCGGGTGGTGGTGATCGGCCGAGGACGGCTGCTGGCGGACACCTCGGTGGCGGAGCTGTCGGCCGGCTCGACGTCGCTGGAGGAGGCGTTCTTCGAGCTCACCTCCGGCAGCGCCGAGTACCAGGGGACTCTTGACTCCAAGGGGACGACGTCATGACGACCACCGCGGCAACCGGCCGCTACCGCTTCTCGCACGTGGCCCGGATGGAGTGGATCAAGCTCTGCAGCCTACGCTCCACCTGGTGGGTCCTGGCGCTCACACTCGCCGGCGCGGTCGGCATCGCCGTCGCCGTCGGCTTCAACACCAAGGACGCGGCCGGCGACCTGACCAACAACGCGCTGGCCGGGATCTCGCTCGGCCTGCTGCTGGTCGGCGTGCTGGGCGTGCTGGCGATGACCGGCGAGTACTCGTCCGGGCTGATCCGGGCGACGCTGGCCGCGATCCCCAACCGCCCGCTGGTGCTGGCCGCGAAGGCGGCGGTGTTCGGCGGGCTGGCGCTGGCCGTCGGTGAGGCCGCCGGGTTCATCGCCTTCTTCGCCGGGGTGGCGTCGCTGCCGGCCGGGATCCCGGCGCCAACGCTCGGCCAGCCGGGCGTGGCCCGGGCGGTGGTGTTGAGCGGCGCCGGCTACTGCCTGGTCGGCCTGATCGGCCTGGGCCTCGGCACCATCATCCGGCACACCGCGGCCGCCATCGCCGTGCTCGTCGGCGGCGTCTACGTCCTGGGGCAGTTCGTCGCCCTGCTCACCCAGTCGTTCCTGGCGTACCTGCCGATCGCGATCGTGGCGAACTCGCTCACCGTGGCGAGGCCGACGCCCGAGAACGCGGGTGTCTTCCTGTCGCCGTGGGCCGGGCTCGGCGTGCTCTGCCTGTATGCCGCCGCGGTCCTCCTCGTCGGCGCACGGCTGCTGGCCAGGCGGGACGCCTGAGCGGGACAATGAGCGCATGGGCACCAAGGATCCGGTGACCCGATGATCGCGCTGGCCGGCAAGGCGCTACGGGAACCGTTCAGTGCCCGGGCGCGCGGGGAGCTGCTGTTCTGTCTCGCCGGGGTCCTGATCGGCCTGGCCGTCCTGGCTGTCCTGGTGGCTCTGCTGGCGCCGGGGACCGCCCGGTCGGTGGTGCGGGCCGGCGCGATCGTCGTGGTGCTCCTGCCGTTGGCGTTGGCGACCGGCATGGCCCGGAGGCTGGGAGCGGCCCATCGCCGGCTGGCGGCGCGGCTGCTCGGCGAGCGGATCGCGCCGCCGC
>DATABK010000048.1:0-14008 GCA_036259695.1 Actinomycetes bacterium
AGGCGGCCCACGCCTTCTACCGCGAGGCCCTGGGCATCGAGCGGGAGCTCGGCGACCCGGCCCGCCTCGCCGAGGCCCTGTACAACGAGGCCTTCGCCGTGGCCGCCGAGCACGACCTGGACACCGCGGCCCGGCTGTTCGACGAGAGCCTGGCCCTGTTCCGCCAGGTCGGGGACGAGCACGGGGTGGTCAGGGTCCTGGCCATGCGGGTCGTCCCGGACGCGGTGGCCGGCGCCTGGGACCGCGTGGTCGCCGGGATGGTGGAGGCCGTCGCCATCTGGCGCCGCCTCGGCGACCGCCTCAGCCTCGCCTTCAGCCTGATCTGGCTGGCCTTCGCCTACGGCCGCGCCGGCCGCCGGGAGGACGCGCGGGCCACCGCCCTCGAGGCGCTGGAGCTGTTCCGCGAGGCCGACAACGCCACCGGGGTCGCCCTGACCTTCCTCGACCTGGCGTTCCTGCTGACCTGGGAGGGCCGCCACACCGACGCCATCCGCATGGCCGCCGTGGCCGAGCGGACCCGCAGCCAGGCCGGCGGCGGCCCCACCCCCGGCTTCGGCGGCATGCTCGAGGGCGACCCGGCGGCCGAGGCCCGCGCCCACCTCACCGAGGACGCGGCCCGGCAGGCGTGGGAGCAGGGGCTGGCCATGACCGTCGAGGAGGCGACCGCCCTGGCCCGGGGCGAGCCGGTGACCTGACGGCCGGCGCCCTACACTGGCCGGCATGGAGCACTCCGGCGTCCGTCACCTGGTGTGGGACTGGAACGGCACCTTGTTCGACGACCATGTGGCGGTGGTGGCGGCGATCAACGACGCCCTGGCGCTGCTGCGGCTGTCGCCGATCGACTCCGACACCTTCCGCACCCACTACACCCGCCCGGTGGAGCGGTTCTACGAGCAGGTGGCCGGGCGGCCGATCGAGCCCGGCGAGTGGAAGACCCTGGACGACCGCTACCACCACAGCTATGGCGCCTCGGTGGAGCGGCTCGAGCTGGCCCCCGACGCCCTGGCGGCGCTGGAGGCGGCCGAGGCGGCCGGCCTCACCCAGTCGCTGCTGTCGATGTGGCGCCACCAGGACCTGGTGGCGCTGGTCGAGCGGCTGGGGATCGGCCGCTTCTTCCTGCGGGTGGACGGGTTGCGGGTGTCGGGGGGCGGGGCCAAGACCGAGCACCTGGTCGCCCACCTGGACGGCCTCGGGGTCGAGCCCGCGGCGGCGCTGCTGGTCGGCGACAGCCTGGACGACCTGGCGGCGGCGCGGGCGGTCGGCGCCGGCTGCGTCCTGTACGACGGGGGCACCCATCACCGGCACGCGCTGGAGGCGACCGGGGTCCCGGTGGTCGACACCCTCACCGACGCCGTGGCCGCGGCGAGGCCAGGGTCTCGTAGGCGGCCAGGCAGCGCTCGGCGCAGGCCCGCCAGGTGAACCGCTCGGTGACCAGGTCGCGGGCGTTGGCGCCGAGCCGGGCGGCCAGGCGCCGGTCCGACACCAGCCGGGCCAGGCGGTCGGAGAGGGCCTCGGTGTCACCCGGCGGCACCAGGAACCCGGTCTCGCCGTCGACCACGGTCTCCGCCAGGCCGCCGATCCGGCTGGCCACCACCGGGGTCCCGCTGGCCATGGCCTCGAGGGCGACCAGGCCGAGCAGCTCGGACACGGGGATGTCGCGGCCGTAGCAGGTGCGGTCGACCGACGGCAGGACCAGGACCGTGGCCCGGCGGTACAGCTCGGGCAGGGCGGCGTCGGGCACGGGGCCGAGGAACGCAACCTCCCGCCCCTCGGCCAGCCGCCGCAGCAGCGCCGGGTAGTCGCGCTCGGGCGGGTCGGGGTCGTGGCCGGCGCTGCCCGCGATCCGCAGCGCGGCCCCGGCGGGCAGGGCCTGGAGCAGCCGGTCGACCCCCTTGTGGGGGGTCAGCCGCCCCACGAACAGGACGCCGTCGCGGTCGGCGCCGGGATCGGGGGCGAACCGCGTGGTGTCGGCGCCGCCGTAGATGACCCGGGTCCGGTCCGCGGGGGCGCCGAGCAGGCCGGCCGAGAACTCCGAGACGGCCAGGAACCGGTCGAACAGCCCGTGCACGAGCCCGCCCCAGGTCCGGCCGAGCAGCCCGTGGTCGGTGACCGCCGTCCCCGCGCCCAGGAGCCGGGCTGTGACCGCCGCCATGCGCGTGGGTAGGCTCCGGAAATGATGGGTGTGGACGACGTCGGCGCGGGCCAGCGCCGCCGGGAGCTGCGGGGCCACCGGCTGGGCGGGGTGGCCGTGCAGCCACGTCAGCGGCCGCAGGACCCGGACGCGCAGGCCGCCGCCATCCTGCCAGCGGGCCGGCCGCCGGCCGAAGGTGACCAGCTCGCAGTCCACCTCCTCGGCCAGGGCCCGGGCCAGCTCCAGCGGATAGCGCTCGCCCCCGCCGTACAGCCCGTCCGGACCGAACGCGCTCGGAGCCACGTGGATGACCCGCATCCTCACCGTCTCCCTGGTCACCCTCGGTGACCCCGGCCGCCTGACCGGCGGCTACCGCTACCACCGCCGCATGGCCGAACTGGCCCCGGCCTGCGACGCGGAGGTCCGGTTCGTCTCCTTCCCGGACCGCCCCTTTCCCCTGCCCAGCCTGGCTGGCCCGGCCGTGCTCCGCCAAACCGGGACCGACGTCCTGGCCCTGGACAGCATCGCCGCCGCCTACCTGGCCCCCTGGCTGCTCCGGCGGCCACCCACGCCGGTGGTGGGCAGCCTCCACCAGCCCCCGGGCGGGATCGACCACGAGCGGCTGCGGCGGGGCGTCCAGGCTCCACTGGACCGCCTCGCCTGGCGCCGGGCCCGCCTGCTCCTGGTGGCCAGCCAGGCCCTCGGCGACGAGCTGGCCGGCCAGGGGTACCCGCCGGAGCGGATCCGGGTCGTCCCGCCGGGCCGCGACCTGCCCGCCGCCCCGGCCGGCCCGCCGCCCGACCTGCGCCAGGGCCGCCGGGCGGCGCTGCTGTCGGTCGGCAACTGGGTCGAGCGCAAGGGCTTCCTGGAGCTCCTCGACGCCGTCGCCCGGCTCCCGGCCGGGCTGGTGACCCTGCACCTGGCCGGGGACGACCGCGCCGACCCCGGCTACGGCGAAAGGGTCCGGGAGCGGCTGGCCCGGCCCGACCTGGCCGGCCGGGTGGTCGTCCACGGCCCCCTGCCCGCCGAACAGGTGGCCGCCCTGTACCAGGCGGCCGACGTCTTCGCCCTCCCCAGCCTGCGGGAGCCGTACGGGACGGTGTGGGGCGAGGCCATGGCCGCCGGGCTGCCGGTGGTCGGCTGGCGGGCCGGCAACCTGCCCCACCTGGCCACCGACGGCCGGGAGGGGCTGCTGGCCAGCCCCGGCGACGTGGCCGCCCTGGGCGCCGCCCTGGGCCGCCTGGCCACCGACGAGGACCTGCGGCGACGGATGGCCGCGGCCGCCGCCCGGCGGGCCGCCGGCCGGCCGACCTGGGCGGAGTCGGCGGCCCTGTTCTTCGGCGCGCTCCGCGAGGCCGCCTGGGCCGGTCAGGCCACCGGGCCGGCGTAGCCGCCGAAGTCCGCCTCCGACTCCCACACCCGGACGGCCAGGGTGTCCCCTCCGGCCTGCCGGAGCGCCGGGACCAGCTGCTGGTGGGCCCAGCGGGCCAGGACCTCGACGGTGACGGCCTCGGCCTCAGGCGGGCGGATCTCCTCCAGGTCCTTGCCCTCGATCCGGGCCACGGTGGCCTGGAGGGCCGCCCGGAGCGCGTCCAGATCACAGACCATCCCGTGCTCGTCCAGGGCCCGCCGCCCGACGACGACGTCGATCCGGTAGTCGTGGGCATGCAGCTCCCCCTCGGGCCCCTCGACCGGCATCTGGTGCAGCGCCCGCACGGTGACGCTGGACCCGACCTCGTACCCGACTGTCATCGGCCTCTCCCCCATCACGGCGTCACTGGTACCGGAGGGCGGCATGGATGAGCCCGTCGCCTTTCCGGTCGGCGCAAGCGTAGGCCTCGGCGGCCTCTTCGAACGCGAACCCGTGGGTGGCCAGGGCCTCGAGCGGCAGCTCGCGGACGAGCGCCCAGGCCAGCTCGGCCCGGCGGGTTCGGTCCCACCTGGCCGTGAGGGCGGCCGGGAGGGTCGAGACCTGGGTGCTGGCCACGGCCAGCCGGCGGCGGTGGAAGGCGGCCCCCAGCGGCAGGGGGACCGGCTTGGTGCCGTACCAGGAGCAGACCAGGGCCGTTCCCTCATGGGCCAGCAGGCCCAGGGCGGCGGCCAGGGCCTGCGGGTTCCCGCTCGACTCGACCACCAGGTCGGCGCCCCGGCCCCCGGTCTGGGCGGTCACCAGCTCCTCGACCTCGTCGGGGCCGACCGCCCGGACCCCGAAGGCCTGGGCGGCGGCCCGCCGGGCCGGCTCCGGCTCCGACCCGACCACCACCGCCCCGGTCCGGACAAGGAGCGCGGCCGCCAGGATGCCGACCGCCCCCAGGCCCACCACCACGACCGTCTCCCCGAGCCGGGGCGCCGCGTCCAGGCAGACCTGGACGGCCGTCTCGACCAGGGGATACAGGGTGGCCGCCCGCGGGTCCAGGTCGTCGACGGCCACCGCCTCGCGGGCGTCGGCCACGAACCGGTCCTGGTGCGGGTGGAAGGCGAAGACCCGCTGCCCTTCCCGGAACGGTGCCGCCGGCCGCACGACCCGGCCGACCGCGCTGTAGCCGTACCGGAACGGGTAGGCGAAGGTCCCGGCCAGGGCGCCCAGGGTCTCGTCAAGGGGCAGGTCGGGGTCGACCTCGCCCCGGTAGGCGAGCAGCTCGGTCCCGCTGGAGATCCCTGACCACTCGGTGGCCACCAGCAGGTGGCCCTCGGGCGGGTCGGGGACCTCGACCTCGCGCAGCTCGACCCGCCGGGGGGCCACGAAGTGGACCGCGCGGGCCTTCATGGCGAGCCACCTACCCCCGGCCCAGCAGAGCAAACCGGTGGGCGGCCGGACCGCGAGCCCTTGATTGCGTGTCTGGGTCGTGTGCTAATAGCCGGACATGGCGCAACCCAAGCAGGTCGCTCACCTCATCCTGCCGACCTGGGCAGGAGAGTTCGACCTCCGGGTGTACGAGGGCGCGTCGGGCGACGTCTATCTCCTCTTCGTCTACGGCGACATCGGGGACGGCGAGGACCTGCTGGTCCGCCTGCACTCGGCCTGCCTCACCGGCGACGCGTTCGGGTCGCTGCGCTGCGACTGCGGCCCCCAGCTCCAGCTGGCCATGCGCCAGATCGTCGCCGAGGGCCGGGGCGCGCTGGTGTACGCGGCCGGCCACGAGGGCCGGGGCGTCGGGCTGGTGCCCAAGCTCCAGGCCTACATGCTCCAGGACGAGGGCCACGACACCGTCGACGCCAACCGCCGGCTGGGGCTGCCGGTCGACAGCCGCGACTTCACCGAGGCGGTGCGGATCCTCCAGGCCGCCGGGGTCAAGAGCTCGCGCCTGCTCAGCAACAACCCGGCCAAGGCCAGCGCCCTGAGCCGCGAGGGCGTCCTGGTCGAGCAGCTGGTGTCGCTGCAGACGGCCCCGCACCTCCGCAACCGCCGCTATGTGCAGACCAAGCAGGAGCGGCTCGGCCACCGCGCCCCGGGCGGCGATCCCCTGACCGGCGACGGCGCCCCGCACGGGAACGGGCGGGCGGTCGACGCCACCACGCTGCTGGGTGAGGTCGGCTCCCCCAGCGACCGGCCCTTTGTGGTCCTGAAGTACGCCCAGACGCTCGACGGCCGGATCGCCACCGGCGGCGGCGACTCCAAGTGGATCAGCGGCCCCGAGGAGCGCCGGGTCGCCCACGCCCTCCGGGCGGCCTGCGACGCGGTGCTGGTCGGGGCGGGCACCGTGCTCGCCGACGACCCGCTGCTGACCGTGCGGATGGTGCCGGGCGCCTCGCCGATCCGGGTGGTGCTCGACTCCACCCTGCGGGCCCCGCCGGACGCGCAGGTCTTCGGTCCCGACGCCGCCACCATCGTCCTCACCTCCGAGCGGTCCGACCCCGACCGGCGGGCCGCCCTGCGCCGCCGGGGGGTGAAGGTCGAGGTCGTGGGCGGGGCGCCGGACGGCGTCGACCTCGCCGCCGGGCTGGCCCGGCTGCGAGCCCTGGGGATCCGCTGCCTGCTGGTCGAGGGCGGGTCGCGGGTCATCACCTCGGCCCTGCGGGCACGGCTGGCCGACCGGCTGGTGGTGGCGGTGGCCCCGCTCCTGCTCGGCACCGGCACCGACGCCGTCGGCGACCTGGGGGCCGGCCTCGTCCGCGACGGGCTGCGCCTCGTCAACCAGTCGGTCCACCGGCTGGGACCGGACCTCATGGTGGCCGCGGACCTGGGCTGGGACCAGGTCTGAGGGCACGGCCATGGTCCTTGGCCGTCCGGCGGCTGCCGGTCGCGGTCGCCGACCGCCTCCGCGGCGCGGCCACGGCGGCGCCCCGGTCTCGGCCGTCCTGGGTCCGCGACGGCGTCCTGGAGGTGCTGCGCCGGGGCGGCATCCCCGCCAGGGTGGCCACCTTCAGGCTTCCCGACAACCGGGAGCTCGCCTTCGTCAACCACGAGTCGCTGGTCCTGCACCAGCTGTACTGGTTCGGGGAGCGGGGCTGGGAGCCGCAGCTCCTGCCCTGGTGGCGGCGGTTCTGCGGCCGCGCCTCGGGCATCCTCGAGCTGGGGGCCAACGTCGGCTACTTCACCGTCCAGGGGGCCAGGGCGGCCGGGCCGCGGGCCCGGTACGTCGCCGTGGAGCCGCACCCGGTGTCGGCCGGGGTGTGCCGGGCCAACCTGGAGCTCAACCGGGTCCGGTCGGTCGAGCTGGTCACGGCGGCGGCCGTGGCCGGCGCCGGGCGGGAAGCGGCCGAGCTGCGGGTTCCCCGGGACCAGCTGGCCACCCCCACCGTCGCCTTCCTCGGCGCCGGCACCGAGCTGCCGGAGCCGATGAGCCGCCACGTCACCCGGACCATCCCGGTCCCGGCCGTGGACGTGCGGTCGCTCCTCCCCGGGGTCGACCTGCTCAAGCTGGACGTGGAGGGCCAGGAGCACGCCCTGCTGGCGGCCGGCCGAGACCACCTGCGGGCCCACCGGCCCACGGTCGTCGTCGAGGTCCTCCCGGGGACGGCCCGGCTGCGGCGGCTGCTCGCGGACCTGTGCCGCGACGACGGCTACCGCTGCTACGCGCCCCGCCCCGACGTCCTGGTCCGGCTCGAGCCCGCCGACATCCTCGGCACCGACCTGGGAGACCGGTACGGCGGCCAGGACGTGATCCTGTCCGCCGACCCGGCTCTGGAGGGCTGAGTACGCCCGTAGTACCCCCGGTACACTCGGGCCATGACCGAGCGGAAGCCTCCCGGCGTCGGGTTCGAGACCTGGGTCGAACGCCAGATCCGCGAGGCGACCAAGCGGGGCGAGTTCGACAACCTCCCGGGGGCCGGCAAGCCCATCGCCGGCCTGGACGAGCCGCACGACGAGCTGTGGTGGGTCAAGCGGAAGCTGCGGCGCGAGAACTTCTCCTACCTGCCCCCGACGATGGCCCTGCGCAAGGAGGCCGAGGACGCCCTGGAGGCCGCGTCCCGGGCCGCCTCCGAGGCCGAGGTGCGGCGGATCGTGGCCGACATCAACACCAGGATCGTCGAGGGCAACCGCAAGGCCGCCTCCGGCCCGCCCCTCAACCTGATGCCGTTCGACGTCGAGCGGGTCGTCACCGCCTGGCGCGACCGGGCCGGCGGCGGGGGCGCTCGCTGAGCACCAGCAAGGCACCCCCGAACAGCCCGACGTTCTTGTAGAAGTGGATGCGCTGCTGGCGCCGGGCCGCCGGGTCCCGGACCTGCCAGTAGCGGTGGCCGGCCAGGGTCGTCGGGACCAGTGACCCGGCCAGCACCGCCGCCGACAGCCGCGGCCAGATGCCGAGGGCCAGGGTGGTCCCGGCGGCCAGCATGGCCGCGCCGTTGGCCTGGACGGCCAGCTCCGGGTCGAGGGGGACGCCGAGCTCGGCCGCCTTGGCGGTCCGGGGGCCGGGGTCGAGCAGCGCGTCGGCGCCGCCGCTGATGAACATCGTGGCCAGGGCGAGCCGGCCGACCGCGCGCAGGGGAGCCCGAACCGCCTCCATGACGCTCCTCCGATCCATCGCCGGGATGAGAGGGGCCAGCCTAGCGGTCAGCCGGGCCGCGCTCGAACACCGGCTTGAGGGCGAAGTAGACCTCGCGGTAGCGCCGGTAGGCCTCGTCGTACCGCTGGTGGCGCTCGGGGTCGGGAACGTGCTCGTCGGGCTGGTAGTCGACGAAGGCCTCCACGGCGTCGGCGACGCTGGCGTGGACGCCCGCGCCCACGGCGGCCAGGATGGCCGCGCCCGTGGCCGTGGTCTCGACGCTGGTCGGGACCCGCACCGGGAGGCCGGTGACGTCGGCCTTGATCTGGCGCCACAGGGGCCCCTTGGCCCCGCCGCCGACGATGGTCAGGCGGCGCACGTCCAGGCCGGCGCCGCCCATGCCCTCGAGGATGTCCCGCAGGGCGAAGGCGCTGCCCTCGAGCAGGGCCCTGGTCATGTGGGCCCGGGTGTGGGCCAGGGTGAGGCCGTAGAAGACCCCGCGGGCGGCGCCGTTCCACTCCGGGGCCATGGCGCCCTGCATGCAGGGCAGGAAGACCAGGCCCTCGGCTCCGGGCGGGACCTCGGCGGCCGGGCCGGTGAGCAGGTCGTAGGCGTCGCCGCCGCCGTTGGCCTCGGCGTCGCGCTCCACCGGGGCGAACTGGTCCCGCCACCAGCGGAGGTTGCCGCCCGAGACGAACCCCGGGTTCTCCAGCAGCCAGACGTCGGGGTCGGCATGGGGATGGCACTCGACCAGCATGGCCGGGTCCTCGCCGGGGGCGGCCGAGGCGGCGCAGACCGGCTCGGCGGTGCCCGCGACGTCGCACACCTCACCGGGGGCGAACACGCCGGCCCCCAGGGTGGCCGTCATCTCGTCCCCGGCCCCGACGACCACCACGGTGTCGGGCGACAGGCCGGTGCGCTCGGCGAAGGCCCGGGTGACCGGACCGACGGCCTGGGTCCCGGGGGCCAGCTCGGGAAGCATTGCCGGGTCGATGCCGACGGCGTCGACCACCGGCGCCGACCAGGTCCGGGTCCGCGGGTCGAGCAGGGCCAGCGAGGAGGCGTTGGACCAGTCGACGGCCAGGACCCCGGCCGCCTCGCGGAGCACGTAGGACCCCGGCGGCATCAGGTGGGCGGCCTTGGCGAAGATCTCCGGCTCGGTGTCGCGGACCCACAGAGCCTTGAACACGGCGTGGGAGGAGTCCAGGTTGGCCCCGGTGTGGTGGTAGAAGTCGGCCGGCGACAGCGTGGCCGCGACCTCCGCCGCCTGCCGCTCGGCGCGCCGGTCCATCCAGATCATCGCCGGGCGCAGCGGCTCGCCGCCGGCGTCGCAGACCACCATCCCGTCCAGCTGGGACCCGAACGACAGCCCCTTGACCGCCGACGGGCCCTCGGGCACCTCGGCCAGCAGCCGCGGGATGGCCTCGTGGAGGGCGGCCGTCCACAGCCGCGGGTCCTGCTCGGCCCAGGTCGGGTGGGGGTAGGCGACGTCGTAGGGGACATAGGCGGAGGCGACCAGGCGGCCGTCGGCGGCGTAGAGGGCGGCGTTGGTGCCCTGGCTGCCGACGTCGCAGCCGATGACATACGGCCCGGTCACGGCACCACCACCATCTTCAGCCCTTCGCCGGAGCGGATGGTCTCGAACGCCTCGCCGATCTTGTCCAGGGGGAACAGGTGGGTGACGACCGGAGCCAGGGCGTCGCGGCGCCGGGCCAGGTAGGCCATGGTGACCCGGTACTGGCGCCGGGTCGCCCCGTAGGCGCCGAGGATGGCCAGCTCCTTGTAGTGGAGCTGGTTCATGTCGAGCGGGCTCACCGGGTCGTGCTTGGGCAGGCCGGCGAAGTAGACGATCCGGGCCCGCTTGGCCGCCATCTCCAGGGCGGCCTGCTGGGCCTGCTTGGAGGGGGCGGCCACGCTGATCCGCTCGGCCCCGGTCCCGCCGGTCCGCTCCAGCAGGTCGGCCAGGCCGTTGTCGTCGCCGGCGACGAAGGCGTCGTCCACGAACCCGCCCACCGCCTCGAGGGCCAGGTCGAGACGGTGCCGGTTGACGTCGCAGAGCAGCACCCGGCCGGCCCCCCGATCCCGGGCCATGACCGCCTGCCAGCAGCCGATCGGGCCGGCCCCGAGGATGAGCACGGTGTCGCCGAGGCCGATGTCGAGGACCTCGATGCCGTTGAGGGCGCAGGCGAAGGGGTCGACCACCGTGGCCAGCTCCGACGGCAGGTCGGGCGGGAGGGGGATGAGGTTGCTGATGGCGATCGGGGGCACGGCGGCCAGCTCGGCGTAGGCCCCGGGGAAGGGGTCGTAGCCGTACAGCAGGTGGTGCTCGCAGAGGTTCTGGCGCCCGTCGCTGCACTGGAGGCACTGGCCGCAGGTGAGGATCGACCCCAGGAACACCCGGCCGCCCGCGGCCACCCCGGGGGGCAGGTCGGCGTCGGCCCCGACCCGCTCCAGGACGCCGACCGGCTCGTGCCCAAGGACCCAGGGGGCCGGGGCCCGCGGGTCGCCGTTGAAGAAGGTCCGGGCGTCGGTGCCGCAGATGCCGCAGGCCTCGACCCGGAGGACGGCCCCGCCGGGGTCGAGCGCCGGCTCGTCGGCCTCCCGGACCTCGACCTGGTTGCGGTCGGTCATGAAGGCCGCCCTCATCGGCCCGCCTCCGCCGCCGCCGGGTGGGTGGCCAACAGCTCCTCGTAGGCCTTGTCGGCGCTCCACCGCTCCCGGATTACCCGGGACAGGGCCCGGGTGATGGCCTCCGGGGAGCGGTGCATGAAGATGTTCCGGCCGACCGAGCAGCCGATGCCGCCGGCCGCGGTGGCCGCCTCCATCCGCTGGAGCAGCTCCCGGTCCCCGAGGCGGGACCCGCCGGCCAGGACCAGGGGAATCCCGGCGGCCGCCTCGACCAGCCGGGCGAACGAGTCGCCGTCGCCCGGCCAGTTGGTCTTGACGATGTCGGCCCCCAGCTCGGCGCAGAGCCGCACGTTGCGCCGCAGGTACTCGAAGCCGTACTGCTCCTTGAGCTGCTCGACGGCGGCGTAGGTGGTCGGGAACTCGGCCTCGGCGATCAGCGGCATGCCCATGGCCGCGCACTCGGCGCCGATCCCGGCCAGGGTCCGGAGCATCCCGGCCTCGGTGTCGCCGCCGAGGGCACAGAACAGCACCACGGCGTCCGCGCCGAGGCGGGCGGCCTCCTCGACCTGGGCGATCTGGACGATCTCGGGGGCCGGGTCGGCCGGGTTGGCCGAGGCCGACAGCAGCAGGGCCAGCGAGGTCGTGGGCGCAAAGGCCGGCTCGGCCACCCGGATCATGCCCTTGGACATCATGATGACGTTGGCCCCGCCGGCCACGACCTCGGCGGTGCGGGCGCCGATGTCGGCCAGCGGCTCCAGGAACGTCGGCGAGGTCATGCCGTGGTCGAGGGCGCAGATGACCGAGACCCCGGCCGGGTCGATCACCCGCTTGAGCCGCATCGCGGTGCCGACCTGGGTGGTCGCGGACGATGTCGTCATGTGAGCCTCCTTCCGGGGCCCCGCCGGACCACCGTGAAGTCGAACGCGTCGGCGAGGTGGAACTCGTGCGATGAGATGACCGGGGCGCCGTCCTGGGCGTAGTCGACCTGCCAGAGGTAGAGGAGCAGCTCGCCCCTTGGCACCCCGAGCCGGCCGGCCACGGCGTGGTCGGCCCGGACGGGCCGGAACCGGGCCACCCCGTGGTGGATGACGATGCCGAGCTCCCGCTCGAGCACGTCGTAGATGGATCGTTCAAGCATCTCCTGGACGACGTCCTCGCGGCCCTCGACCAGCCGGCTCGGGAACAGGTCGCGGGACAGCACCACCGGCTTGCCCTCGGCGGTCCGGACCCGCTCGATCACCAGCACGTCCTGGCCCGGCTCGAGCGCCAGCAGGGCCGCCTCGCCGGCCGGGGCGGGCTCGACCCAGGAGCGCCCGTGGGCGATCCCGGCGGTCATGCCGGCGGCCCGGATGGCGTCGGTGACGCCGAAGTTCACGTCCAGGCTGTTGGCCATCCGGGGCCGATCGGCGACGAAGGTCCCCGAGCCCTGGCGGCGCCGGAGCAGGCCCTCGAGCTCCATCGCCCGCAGGGCCTCGCGCAGGGTCGCCCGCGACACCTGGAGCTCGGCGGCCAGCTCAGGCTCGGAGGGCAGGCGGGTCCCGGTGGGCAGCTCTCCCCGGTCGATCCGCTGCTTGAGTTCGTCCTGGACCGAGACCGAGCGCAGCCGTGGTCGCGCCCCGGTCGCCCGCTGTGACCTCTGCATTCTGGCGAGGAGTATACGTCAGACAACTCAGCCAGGGTCAAGGAGCTTGACTCGGTCGTGAACCGCCCTTACGATCCGCCCATCGTCCAGTAATGTCAGACAACTTCCCGGACGCGGCCCGGCCGCGTGTCGACGAGCAAGGGGGTTGCGACGTGGCCCAGGAGCGACGCCGAGTCGGCTCGGTGAGCTACGAGGAGGCCGGCGAGGACTACTTCGGCAAACGCCAGCTCCGCCGGCACGCGGCCTTCTGGTCGCTGTGGTCGCTGGGGGTGGCGGCGGTCATCTCGGGCGACTTCTACGGCTGGAACCTGGGCCTGGACGCCGGCGGGTTCGGGGGGCTGCTGATCGCGACGGCGATCATCACGATCATGTACCTCGGGCTGTGCTTCAGCATCGCCGAGATGTCGCCGGCCCTGCCCCACACCGGCGGCGCCTACTCCTTCGCCCGCTCGGCGATGGGGCCGTGGGGCGGGTTCATCACCGGGCTGGCCGAGAACATGGAGTACGTGATCACCCCGGCCGTTGTCGTGGGGGCGATGGGCTTCCTCATGCACGACATCGTCGCCGGCCTGCTCAACATCGTCGGGGAACCGTGGTGGAACAGCCCGGTGACCTGGTGGGCGGTCTTCTACGTGGTCTTCGTGGCGATCAACATCATCGGCATCGAGGCCACCATGCGGTTCACCGTGGTGATCAACATCCTCGCCCTCGGGATCCTTGGCTTCTTCTTCGTCTCGGTGCTGCTGTCGGGCAAGCTCGACACCAGCCTGTGGACCAACATCCCGCCCGAGGAGGGCGGCTCCAGCTTCCTGCCCAAGGGGATCGCCGGCATCTTCCCGGCCATCCCCTTCGCCATCTGGTTCTACCTCGCCATCGAGGAGCTGCCGCTGGCCGCCGAGGAGTCGCACGACCCGGCCCGCGACGTCCCCCGGGCGACCATGTGGGGGCTGGCCACCCTGGTCGTCACCGGCCTGGGCGTGCTGTTCCTCAACACCGGGGTCGACGGGGGCGCGGCCAGCATCGGCACCTCGGCCACCCCGCTGTTCGACGGGTTCAAGGCCGTGTTCGGCGAAGGGACGGCGGCCGAGCTGCTGGCCCTGATCGGGCTGACGGGCCTGATCGCCAGCTTCTTCACCATCATCTACGCCTACGGCCGCAACACCTACTCGCTGTCGCGGGCCGGGTACTTCCCGAAGTGGCTGTCGGTCACCCACGGCACCCGCAACACCCCCCACCGGGCCCTGATCGCGGGCGCGGTCGTCGGCTACGCCCTGGCCGTCCTGCTCTACCAGCTGGGCAAGAGCGAGGGCGCCCTGGCCGGGCAGATCGTCGGGGCGCTGCTCTACATGGCCGTGTTCGGGGCCGTCATCTCCTACTTCATGCAGTGCCTGTCGTTCATCATGCTGCGCCGCAAGTACCCCAACATCGAGCGGCCGTACCGGAGCCCGGTCGGGATCTGGGGCGCTGCCATCGCCGGGGCCATCGCCCTGGTCTCGCTGATCTCGCTGTACTCCAACGCCGACTACCGGCCGGGCGTGTACGGCACCCTGGTCTACTTCCTGCTCGGGGTCGCCTACTTCGCCGTCGCCGGCCGCCACCGCCTGGTGCTCTCCCCCGAGGAGGAGTTCGCCATGACCCGCGGCGAGCACGGCCGCCCCCAGCGGGAGGGCTACGGCTCGA
>DATABK010000049.1:0-2003 GCA_036259695.1 Actinomycetes bacterium
CCGCTGGCCGACCAGCAGGGCATCGTGCTGGTCGGCCAGCCACAGGCGGCCAACCGTCACGTCCTGAGCGACCCTCAGCGGCTCAAGCAGATCCTGCTCAACTTGCTGTCCAACGCGGTCAAGTACAACCGCAACGGCGGCAGCGTGCAGCTCGACTGCGAGCAGGTGGCCGGCGGGTGGCTGCGGATCAAGGTCACCGACACCGGACCTGGCATCCCACCGGAGTCGATCGAGCGGCTGTTCGTACCCTTCGACCGCCTCGGGAGCGAACGGACCTCGATCGAGGGCACCGGCCTCGGGCTGCCCCTAACCAAGGGTCTGGCCGAGGCGATGGGCGGCACCCTGGGGGTGGCCAGTGTCGTCGGCCAGGGCAGCGCCTTCTGGGTCGAGCTCCCCCTCACCCAAACCGCCAGCGAGCGCCCCACTGCCGCCGAGGCGCCGCCAGCACATGCTCAACCCGAGCGGCAACACCCGGCCGTGACGATGCTCTACATCGAGGACAACTTGTCCAACCTGCAGCTGGTTGAGCGCCTCCTGAGCCGCCGGCCGGGCGTCACGCTGATCTCAGCCATGCGGCCCCAGCTCGGCCTGGAGCTCGCTGGCGAGCACCACCCCGACCTGATCCTCCTCGACCTGGATCTTCCCGACATGCCCGGCCAGGAGGTCCTCCGCCGGCTGCGCGCCGACTCCAACACCGCCCACGTCCCGATCGTGATCCTCAGCGCCGACGCCAGGCCCGCCCTGATCGCCCGGCTGCTGGAGGAAGGCGCACGGGCCTTCCTGACCAAGCCGCTGGAGATCAAGGAACTGCTCGCCCTGCTGGACACCATCACAGCCGAACAACACCAAGCAGGCGCATCGGCCGCCGGCAGCTAGGCGCAGGCACCACCCCCACCTCAACCATGCTCGGGCAGCCCCGCGCCCATCGCCGGCTCGCCGGTCATCACTGCAACGGGCCTGGTGCTGCCTGCTGACGGGGCCAGGGTCGTGCGGTGGCAGGCACCCAGGGCTGTAGCTGGCGGAAGCCCGGACCTGGTGCGCCCGGCGTCGGGCCTGCCGACCCCTTGCTGCAGCGTCGTTATCAAATTATGTTGATCCAGATGGCGACCACGGTCACACCACCCGCCTCCCTCGCCGACGTCGAGGCCCTCCCAGCCGACGTCGCCCGGGCACTCGGCGATCCGTTGCGTTGGCGCATCATCGAGCTGCTGGCCGGCGAGCAGCTGTGCGTCGCCCATCTGGCCGAGGAGTTGGAGACCGCGCAGCCGCTGGTCAGCCACCACCTCAAGGTGCTCCGCCAGGCTGGGCTGATCGAACCCGACCGTTACCGCTACTGGACCTACTACCGGCTGCGGCCCGCTGCCCTGGCCCGTCTGGCCGCCACCCTCGGCCTGGTTGCCCGCTCGGCGCCGAGTGGGACCGCCTGCCGCCGCCAGGTCCCCGGCGTCGGCCCCCCGCCCCCGGTTGCTCGCCCCGGGCTGCACCAAGGAGGCCGGCCCATGCCGTCCCACGACACGCCGATGGACCCGATCAGCCGCCAGACCTCCGCCCGGTCCATCGAGGCCCTGCACCAGGAGTTCCGGGGCAGCTATTCGCTGGAGACCATCGAACGCTACGTGAATGAGGCCAGCGACCGGCTGGCCGGGGCCCGGGCGGCCGACGTCATCCCCCTGTTCGTCCACCGGTTCGCCCGCGAGCAGCTCCGGGCCCTCGCCCAAGCCAAAGGAGCCATCATCAACGACCTGCCTGAGGTCTTGTTCGTCTGTGTCCACAACGCCGGCCGCAGCCAGATGGCGGCCGCCCTCCTCGACCACCACGCCCGGGGCAAGGTGCACGTCCGCTCGGCCGGCAGCGCCCCCGGTGACAGGATCAACCCGGCCGCGGTGGCGGCGATGGACGAGGTCGGGATCGTCTTGTCGAGGGAGTTTCCCAAGCCCCTCACCGACGAGTTCGTCAAGGCGGCCGACGTGGTTATCACCATGGGCTGTGGGGACGCCTGCCCG
>DATABK010000050.1:0-2310 GCA_036259695.1 Actinomycetes bacterium
GCCACCCGGTGCTGGAGATGGTTCCGGATCTGGAGCTCGTCCCCGCCGAGGCCCGCGACGCCCTGGACAGTCTCCGCACCCAGGTCGCCCTGGCCCTGGAGCGGGCCGACCTGGCCGCCGAGATGGCCCGGCGGGCCAACACCGACCCCCTGACCGGGCTGGCCAACCGGGCCGCGTTCTCCCGACGGCTGCGGGAGACCCTGGGCACGCTCGACGGATCGGGTCCGGGGCCGGCGCTGCTCCTGCTCGACCTGGACGACTTCAAGACGATCAACGACAGCCTCGGCCACTCCTCCGGGGACGAGGTCCTGCGGGTGGTGGCCGAGCGGCTCCGCGGCTGCCTGGAGCCGGGCGACCTGGCCGCCCGGCTCGGCGGCGACGAGTTCGCCGTGCTCGTCCCCGAGGTCGCCGACGAGGCCGAGGCGGTCGCCCTTGGCGAGCGGATGGCGGCCATCCTGCGGACCCCGGTGACCGTGGCCGGCCGGGAGGTGCTGGCCCGGGCCAGCGTCGGCGTCCGCCTGGCCTGCGGCGGCAACGAGGACCCTGAGCGGCTGCTGCGCGACGCCGACATGGCCATGTACGCCGCCAAGACGGCCGGCCGGGCCGGGGTCCGGGTGTTCGACACGGCCATGCACACCCGGGCCATTCAGCGCCTCGACTTCGAGGCGGCCCTGCGCCGGGCCGTCATCCGCCAGCAGTTCACCGTCCGCTACCAGCCGGTGGTCGAGCTCCCGGGCGGCAAGCTGGTCGGGCTGGAGGCCCTGGTCCGCTGGGACCACCCCCAGCGGGGCCTGGTCATGCCGGGCGAGTTCGTGTCCCTGGCCGAGGACACCGGCCTGATCGTGCCCATCGGCCGCTGGGTCCTGCACGCCGCCTGCCAGGCCGCCCGCGACTGGCAGCGCCGCTTCCCCCTCCAGCCGCCGCCGTTCCTCAGCGTCAACCTGTCGGTGCGCCAGCTCCAGCAGCCCGACCTGCTCGAGGACGTGGCCGGCGCCCTCGACGCCTCCGGCCTCGACCCCGACCAGCTGATGCTGGAGATCACCGAGAGCGTCCTCGCCACCGACCAGGAGGCCAAGCTGGAGCGCCTCAGCGGCCTCCGGGCCCTCGGGGTCCACCTGGCCATCGACGACTTCGGCACCGGCTACTCGTCCCTGGCCTACCTCCGCCACCTCCCCGTCGACGTCCTCAAGCTGGCCAAGCCGTTCGTGGACGGCCTGCTCCGCGAGGCCGAGGAAGCCGCCCTGACCAACGCCATCCTGCGGATCGCCGACCTCCTGGGCCTCCGGGTCATCGCCGAGGGCATCGAGCAGGAGGCCCAGGCCGAGGAGCTGGCCCGCCTCGGCTGCCCGTACGGCCAGGGCTTCCACTTCGCCCGCCCTCTGGACCAGTTCGCCGTCGAGGCCCTCCTGGTGGACGAGCAGCGCCGCCACCGTGCCGACCACCAGCCGCAACAACACCAGGTGGACCGCCGCCTGATTGTGTGACCGGCCCCTCCAGGGGGAAGCTGGGGGGCATGCTGGCATCACTCACCGGCCTCGGCCTGTCGGCGGCGGCGGGCCTCAACGCCTACATCCCGCTGCTGCTGGTCGGCGTCCTGGCCCGCTTCACCGACGTCATCACCCTCCCCGAGCCCTACCGCTGGATCCAGTCCGGCTGGGCCCTGGCGATCGTGTCGGTCCTGCTCGTGGCCGAGCTCATCCTCGACAAGGTGGCCGTCGTCGACCACGTCAACGACACCGTCCAGACCCTGGTCCGGCCCACCGTCGGCGGGGTCATCTTCGCCGCCACCACCGCCGCCGAGCAGGCCGACAACTCCACCTGGATGCAGCAGAACCCCTGGGTCGGCATCCTCCTCGGCGTGGCCGTGGCCGGCATCGTCCACGCCACCAAGGCCACCGCCCGCCCCCTGGTCAACGCCACCACCGTCGGCACCGGCACCCCGGTCGTCAGCGCCGCCGAAGACGCCGCCTCCCTCGGCATGAGCCTGGTCGCGGTGTTCCTCCCCATCCTGGTCGTGGTCGTCCTCCTGCTCCTCGGCTGGGCCGCGTTCGCCATCTTCCGAAGAGCCCGCCGCCGCCGGAGATCGGCCGCGTTCTAGCCCGAGCCCAGCTCCCGCAGTCGTCGTTCCAGGAACCGCCGCTCGGGCTGCTGGCGGGCCAGCTCCAGGGCGCGCCGGTAGGCGGCCCGGGCGGCGGCCGGGCGGCCGAGGCGGCGGAGGAGGTCGGCGCGGGCGGCGTGGGCCAGGTGGTAGGTGTCGAGCTGGCCGCCGGCCAGGAGGGTGTCGATCAGGGTCAGGCCCGCCGCCGGGCC
>DATABK010000051.1:0-5257 GCA_036259695.1 Actinomycetes bacterium
CGTGTCTTGTCAGACAGCCGAGGCGTGGTCGCTCGACCTATAGCCTTCTGGTCTCAGGCGGGGGAGACAGGCGATGTGGAGTTCGAGTCTCTCCCACCGGCTGCCGCCAGCCTCCGGGTTCTTGCCCACGAGGCGGTGGTCACCGAGGACGGGCCTCGCCCTCTACGCGAGCTGGGAACCGTTTCCTTCAGGTGCGGCCTCGTCGTTCTCGCCGGCCGTGCCACCCGCGTGTCATAAGCAGCGGTCACGAGCGGTATCCAGCGGTCACTCACGGTCACTCGAGACGACCGTTGCGCTGGACTCCGGCTCCGTGACCTGGAGTGGGGGAGAAGGCGGGAAACTGCATGGCATGCAAGGGGTCAAGGCTAGGATCGGCCTTGCCGTGCCCGGCCGGTCGGTCCGGTCCTGTCGCGGGGGATCGGAGCGCCATAGGCGCTGGTGGCCGATTGCACCGCGCACCGATCGGGCGCATTCTAAGCGCTTGTCTACTATCTACCGTTCGGAGGGCTTGGTATGCTTCGGAGTCACATGCGGCGGGCCGCGATCCTCGTCAGCGTCGCCCTGCTGGCCGTGGCCATCGGCGGGCTGACCACCGCGGTGCAGGCCCACGGCCGCAGGGCACAGGCCACGCTGCGGGACGCCGCCGGCCACGAGGTCGGGCGCGTGAAGTTCTTGCAACAGGGCGACAAGGTGCTCGTACGCGCCTGGGTGACCGGCCAGTCGCCCGGCTTCCACGGCTTCCACATCCACGCCAACGACGACCCCGCCAACGGTAGGGGCTGCATCGCCGACCCAACCCAGGCCCCCTCCACCTGGTTTGTCTCGGCCGATGGCCACCTGAAGGCGGCCGGGCAGAACCACCCGGACCACACCGGTGACATGCCGGTCCTGCTGGTCGGCCAAGACGGACGCGCGGAGGCGAGCTTCAGCGACGACCGGCTCCGCCCCAGCCGGCTGGCCGGTCGGGCGGTGATCGTGCACGCCCTGCCCGACAACTACGACAACATCCCGCTCGGCACCGCACCGGACCAGTACACGGCCAACAGCCCGGCCGCACGGGAGAAGACGCTGGCCACCGGCAACGCTGGCGATCGGCTCGCCTGCGGTGTGGTCAAGCGAGGTTGAGCGCCGGGGCCGTCGTGGGGCCGCGAACCAGCGGTCAACAGCGGTCAACCACGGTGCCCAACGGACAACCGAACCGGCACGTCGCTAGCTGTGTCGGCCGTGATTGGGCCGCTGGACCGTAGATGGCATGCAAGCGGTCAACTGACCGCCGAGAGGCTACGCCTGGACTGGAACCTCGTAGATCTCATCGGCGGGATGACCGGCGCGCTCGTGAATGCGCTGCACGGCCTCGGCGCTGGGCGCCTCGGACAGGCAGAAGACCATCCCTGACTTCGGATCGGCCCAGGCGTGCTTGAAGTCGACGTTTTCCTCGCCCTGAATGGCGAGATCGGCCTGATGTGCCTCCATGAGCCCCTCGGAGGTGATGTCGACCATCCCCCGGTGGACATCCATAAACTCCGCCATCGCGCCCCTCCTGTGCCTAGACACCGCCAGCCGAGCAAGCATATACGCCGGGGTCTCGCCTGAGAAACACAGAGGTCAGGCCATCGGGCCGTCCGCACCGGCCCACCGACCAGGTCATGAGCTGATCGTGCCTCATTCCACCGTCAGGCCAGACCTGGACCTGCCGGGGCCACATTGGGGCCACGAGCGTTCGGTCCCTGGCGGACAACCACGGTCACTGGCGGTGCATCGCCCTGCCGGCTGAGCTGGCCCGCTCGCTGTCGACCCTGGCCACGAGGGCGCTTGATTCGCTTTCCCACGGCAGAGGCCTTCCTGTCAGCAGATTGCAGCAGCGATCCCACACGCAGCCTCGCGCCGCACCACGGCGCCGCGTGCCTCAACCTCTCAAGCAGGACTCATGTGGTGCCGAGTGGGGCGGCGGAGGGCTTCGTGAAGTCGTGCGGCATGGCATGCAAGAGCTCAGGGCTCGAGTCCCGTAGCGTCACCAGGGTTGGCGGTCGAGGGCGGCCTCGGCCGTCGCCAAGTCGACTACCAGGTGATCTCGACCATGATGCCGTGGTCACCCAGGGCGGCCTTATCCTGTGGCCGAGCTGGTAGCTGTCGCCGTCAGATGAGCATGTCGTCGGGCAGGCCGGCGGGTCACAAGGAGTGGCTAGTCGGCGACTGCCTGGTCGCCCCAGGCGTTGTCGATCACATAGCGCCAGCTGCCGTCGGCCTGGCGTCGGGCCATCTTGGCCATGTTGGCGCCAAGAGGTTCTCGGTCCACTCAACGCCGGCCGTCCCGCGCAGAGCGCAATGGATCTGTGCGTCTCGGGAAGCGGGCGTTGGAGTCGAGCTGGGTGAGGTGGTTACAGTTTCTTCATGAGGGCAGCGGTTCGCACCAGCTACGGTCCACCGGACGTGGTCCGGATCGCCCAGGTGGCCAAGCCGACGCCCAAGGAGAACCAGGTCTTGGTCAAGGTCCACGCGACCACGGTGAACCGGACCGACTGCGGCTTCCGGGCGGGCCGGCCCTTCTTCGTGCGCGCCCTCACCGGGCTACCGAGGCCGAAGGTGACGGTCCTGGGGTCTGAGTTCGCCGGGGAGGTCGAGGCGGTCGGCCACAGCGTGACCTCCTTTGCGGTCGGTGACCGGGTGTTCGGCTTCAAAGGGCTGCCGTTCGGCGCCCATGCCGACTACATGGCCATCCCCCAAGATGGGTTCCTGGCCACCATGCCGGCGCAGCTGAGTTTCGAGGAGGCCGCGCCCAGCACCGAGGGGGCGCACTATGCCCTCTCGTTCATCAGGAAGGCCAAGGTCCGCAGCGGCCAGGACGTCCTGGTCAACGGGGCCACCGGCGCCATCGGATCGGCCGCGGTCCAGCTGCTGAAGCACCTTGGCGCCAACGTGACCGCGACCTGTGGCCCCGAGCACCTAGAGCTGGTCAAGGGCTTGGGCGCCGACCGGGTAATCGACTACAGCGCCCAAGACTTCACCCGGGACACCCAGCGGTACGACGTGGTCCTGGATGCGGTGGGCAAGAGCTCGTTCCTGCGGTGCCGGCGGCTGTTGAAGCCGCGCGGGGTCTACCTGTCCTCGGAGTTCGGCCCCCTGGCCCAGAACCTCGTCTCGGCGTTGGTCACGCCGCTGCTTGGCGGCAGGAAGGTCATGATGAACCTTGGGAGGGACGACCCGCGGATGGCGAGCTACTTCAGGGAGGTGCTGGAGTCGGGGGCGTTCCGGCCGCTGGTCGACCGGCGATATCGGCTGGACGACATCGTCGAGGCCTACCGGTACGTCGAGACGGGCCGCAAGATCGGCAACGTGGTGATCAGCATCCAGCCTTCGGCCTCGTGACGCGCCGCGTTGACGGAGATGTCGTGGTGACGGGGAGGGCCATGGGCCGTCGCGGCCATGACGGCTTCACCTGGTTGCTGCTCGGCACCACCCTCGGCCCGCTGGTGGTGCCCCTTGCGCTCTCGACCTGGCGCCGTACCGGCCCGACCACGGGTGCGGCCGCTCGAGCATGGCCGCCGGAGACCGGTCGACGCCCTCCGCACGGTCGAAGGATACTGGGGTGGCGGCGGCCTGGATCCTGCGCTGGATCGATCGGACCCACAGCGCTCGTGTGCGCTTGATCGCCGCCCGGTACCGCAGCTTCGCGGTCGTGTCAGAGCTGGAGAGTGGCTCAGCGACGTCTCTAGGCGCCAACCGGGGCTCGTCTGGCCGTAGTTGTGCTTCGGCCATGGAGGTCTACCAGGGAGTTGCAGCGTTCCCGCTTGTAAACCTGACCGGCCGGCGGGCAGCGCAGTTCCGTCGCCCGGGCGGTCGCATTTGCTTGGCCTCCGCGTCCAGGCCGGGAGGTGGCCGTGAGGAGCGGTGACCGCTTGGCGCTGCTGGATCTGGATGGGGCCGCACAGGTGATGCTGACCAGCGGGGCAGACGGCTGCTAAGCGAACGCGCCCACGTCCTGCGTGTCGAGGTCCTTCCACAGCTGCGTACCGCCTTGGACGACCCCGAGGGCCATGGTCGAGCTGGGCACGGTCGTGACGGTTCGAGTTAGGAGGGGCGTTTTGGAGCGATTCCTCATCGTCCATCCCATCGAGGCCCCCCTCGACACGACGCCGTGAGCCGAAGGACGGACATGCGCGGCGGTCAACCTCCGACACCAGCGAACCAGCGGGCGGTCGAAGCATGGGAGGCGCTTGGCGGCGGTGTCGGCGTGGCCCTTGGGGCCGGGCTGGGCAACGTCCTGTTCTGGATTGTCATCGGCGCCATTGCCGGCTTCGCGATCGGCTCGCCCGACGACACCTCCTGAGCCCTGGGGCCGGGGGACCATTGCCTGCAAGTCCGCGTGATTCGCTAGTCCCGCTGAGAGCGGAAGAGCAAGAGCGCCCCGAGTAGGCCGGCCAGCAGCGACGCGGCCAGGACGCCGACCTTGGCCGCATCCTGGAGCTCCGGGCGCTCGAAGGCCAGGCCGGTGATGAACAGCGAGACCGTGAACCCGATCCCAGCTAGGGCAGCTACTCCGACCAGGTGACGCCAGCGCACTCCGTCGGGGAGGCGGGTGATCCCGGTTCTCGTCGCCGCCCAGGCGAACGCGGTCACCCCAACCGTCTTCCCGACGACCAGGCCGGCCACCACCCCGAGGGTGACGCCGCTGGACAGGGCCTCGGTCAGGGTGGAGCTGCTGAGGGACACCCCGGCGTTGGCGAGCGCGAACACCGGGATGACCAGGTAGCTGGTCCAGGGGTGCAGCAGATGCTCCAACCTCGCCAAGGGGGAGACGGCCTCGCGGGTCAGGCCGGCCAGGTGCAGCCAGTGGTGGGCGTCGGCATCGGGCGGGACCGGATCGTCCACGGTGTCATCGGCAATCCGATGGGCCTCCAGGCTCACCGCCCTTGGGCGCTGGAACGGGACCGCGGGAGTGGCCAGGCCGAGGGCGACCCCGGCGATGGTGGCATGCACGCCGGACTGGAAGGTGGCCAGCCATACCCCCACCCCGAGCAGCACATACACCACCGTCCAGCGCACCTGCAGCCGCTGCAGGATCAGGATCAGCGCTAGCAGCCCGCCGGCGGCCAGCAACGCGAGGACGTCGATGCTGCCCGAGTAGAAGACGGCGATGACCAGGATGGCCCCGATGTCGTCGACGATGGCCAACGCGAGCAGGAACGACTTGAGCGCTGTCGGCAGCCCACGGCCGACGATGGCCAGTACCCCGAGGGCGAAGGCGATGTCGGTGGCC
>DATABK010000052.1:0-2460 GCA_036259695.1 Actinomycetes bacterium
ACAACGGCCTGGCAGCCGCCCTATGGCCTGCGTCAGGCCCCGGTTGCGGGCAGTGTCCTCGATGGCCGCTGCCGCTCGTGGCCAAGCGGGCGGCCTCGGAGGTCGGGGGCCTGGCGGCGGGTGGCGTCGGCCGAGGGGTCGTCGGGCTGGGCCTCGGCCGCGCGCTCGGCCTGGACGCGGGCCCGGTAGGCCTCGACCTCGGCGGCGCGCTGCTCCTCGGTCCAGCCGAGGACGGTGGCCAGGTGCTCCGACACCGGGGTGGCCGCGGCCAGGCCCCGGTCGGCCGCCTCCATGGCGATCCGGGTGCGCCGCACGAGCACGTCGTCGAGGTGGAGGGCGCCCTCGTGGGAGGCGGCGTAGACGGCCTCGGCGGCCAGGTAGGCCTCGGCCCCGGACAGCGGCGTGGCCAGCTCGGGCAGCTCCTCGATCAGGTCGAGGACCTCCTCGACGGCCGTGCCGTGGCGGCGCAGCAGGTGCTCGACCTGGGCGACCTCCAGGCCGGACCGGGCGGCCAGCCGGGCCCGGCGGTTCCAGGCCGCCCGGTAGCCGTCGGCGCCGAGCAGCGGGGTCTCGGCCGTGACCGACTCCGGCACCGCCTGGCCGTGCTCCCGGCGCAGGGCCTTGGCGACCTCGTCCACGGTGTCGGCGGCCATCACCCGGTAGGTGGTGTACTTCCCGCCGGCCACCGCGAGCAGGCCGGGGGCTGGCCGGAACACGGCGTGCTCGCGGCTGAGCTGGGCGGTCGAGGCCGACCCGGCGCCGGCCAGCAGCGGCCGCAGGCCAACGAAGACGCTCTCGATGTCGTCGGGCCCGAGCGGGTCGGCCAGGACCCGGTTGACGTGCTCCAGCAGGTAGTCGATGTCGGCCTTGGTGGTGGCCGGCTCGGCCCGGTCGAGGTCCCAGTCGGTGTCGGTCGTGCCCACGATCCAGTGGGCGCCCCAGGGGATCACGAACAGCACGCTGGTCTCGGTCCGGAGGATGAGCCCGGTCCCCGAGCGGATCCGGTCGGCCGGGACGGTGATGTGGATCCCCTTGGACATGCGGACCCGGAAGGGGGCGCCACCGACCTGCTCGCTGAGCTCGTCGGTCCAGACCCCGGTGGCGCTGACCACCTGGCGGGCGCGGACCTCCAGGTCATGGCCGGTCTCCAGGTCGCGGACGCGGACCCCGGTGACCCGGTCGCCGTCGCGCAGGAACCCGGTGGCCGGGGCGCTGCTCGCCAGCAGGGCCCCGTAGCGAGCGGCGGTCCGGGCCGTGACCAGGGTGTGGCGGGAGTCGTCGACCTGGCCGTCGTAGTAGCGGATGGCGCCGACCAGGGCGTCGGGGCGGAGCGCCGGGGCCAGCCGCAGGGCGGCCCGGCGGGACAGGTGGCGGTGCCGGGGCAGGGCCCGAGCCCCGCCCATGGTGTCGTAGAGCAGCACCCCGGCCCCGACGTAGAACCGCTCCCAGTACTTGTGCTGGAGCGGGTACAGGAACGACACCGGCCGGACGAGGTGGGGGGCGAGCCGGGTCAGGAGCAGGCTCCGTTCCTTGAGGGCCTCGCGGACCAGGGCGAAGTTGAGCTGCTCGAGATAGCGCAGGCCGCCGTGGATGAGCTTGCTGGACCGGCTGGAGGTCCCGGCGGCGTAGTCGGCCGCCTCGACCAGGGCGACCGACAGCCCCCGGGTGGCGGCGTCCAGGGCCGTGCCCGCTCCGGTGACGCCGCCGCCGATCACCACGACGTCGAAGAGCTCCTCGGCCATCCGGGCCAGGGCGGCCTCCCGCTCCAGGGGCCCGAGCCGGGCCCCGTCGGTTGGCTCAACGGTCATCTGCATCACCTCGGCTACCAGTTGGTGAAGGATCCGTCTGGCCGCCCCGGTAGGCGCTGACCTCGGTGACGCGCATCCGGCTCTCCTCCAGCGCGTGTCCCGGCCCCGCAATGGGGAGTGGGGCCGGGACCGCAACGGGGCCGTACCCTCCAGGCTTTCCACGACGGCTCCCGTCCCGCGCCGCCCACGTCCGCGGCGCAGCATCTGGCTAGCCGGATCCAGGGCCGGCAAACAGCGCGTCTAGCGCGGCACTCCGGTCTGCGGGTCGGGGCGGTCGGCGGCGGCGACGGCCCGCATGATGTCGGTCGGGGACACGATGCCGACCAGGCGGTCGCCCTCCAGGACCAGGGCCCGGCCGTCCTCGCCGGCGGAGACGCGCCCGAGCAGCTCGGCCAGGGGGTCGTCGGGGGCCACGGTGACCAGGTCGCGGCGGGGGGTGGCCACGGCGGCCAGCGGGGTGACGGCCCGCCGGTCCGGCGGGACCTCGCGCAGGCGCCGCAGCGTCACCAGCCCGACGAGCGCCCCCCGGTCGTCCAGCACCGGCAGGGAGGTGAACCGCAGCCGGGAGGTGATGTCGGCCAGCAGGTCGGCGACCGTGGCCGAGGCCGGCACGGCCACCGGGCCTGGCGTCATCGCGTCCCGGACCCGGACC
>DATABK010000053.1:0-5694 GCA_036259695.1 Actinomycetes bacterium
AACGGTGGTTCACCCCATCCCTTGACGTTCTGGTGGATGGGCTACGGTCCGGCCATGACGCCCGACTACCGCCCAAGCCTGGTCCGCTCCTTCGAGCGGCACCTGCGGGCCGAGAACCGCTCCGAGCACACCATCGCCAGCTACCTGGAGAGCCTGCGCCAGGCTGAGGCGTTCCTCGCCGGCCGCGGCCGAAGCCTAGTGGACGCTCGCCGCGAGGACCTGGAGGCGTTCTTCGGCGAGCTGCTTCAGCGCCGGGCAGCGGAGACCGTCGCCACCCGCTACCGGCGCCTGCGGGTCCTGTACCGGTGGCTGGAAGAGGAAGAGGAGATCCCTGTCAGCCCGATGGCGCGGATGAAGCCACCGATCGTGCCCGACCAGCCCGTCCCCGTCGTCCCCGAGGACGGCCTGCGGCGGCTGCTGGCGGCCTGTGCCAGCAAGGATTTCGAGGCTCGCCGGGACACCGCCATCGTGATGTTCCTGCTCGATACCGGCGCCCGCCGGGGCGAGCCGGCCGACCTCCAGCTCCCCGACCTCGACCTGGACCTGGACGTGGCCATCGTGCTCGGCAAGGGTCGCCGCGAGCGCGCCCTGCCCGACGGTCGCAAGACGGCCGTCGCCCTGGACCGCTATCCTCGCGTCGTACCCGGCACAAGGACCCTCATCTCCCCTCGCCGTGACTCGGCAAGCGCGGCCGGCTGACCGCCTGGGGTATTCAGCAGCTCCTGCGCCGCCGGGACGACCAAGCTGGCCTGTCAGGATTGCATCCCCATCAGCTCCGCCACACGTTCGCCCACGCCTGGCTCGCCCAGGGCGGGGGCGAGGCCGACCTGATGCGGCTGGCTGGCTGGCGGTCCCGCCAGCATGCTCGGCCGCCATAGGGCCTCGGCCGCCGACGTCCGCGCCCGCCAAGCCCACCGGCGCCTCTCCCCAGGCGACCGCGTGTAGGAGCCTCCCACCCCCACGGGTTCTGGGTGTTGGGCTGACAGGCTGTGCGTAGACGGTGCGGCCATTGACGGCTCCATGGGCCTGGCGCAGCATGCGGACACGCGAGGGGAGGAGGCGCCATGGAAGCGACCCCCGAGAGCACCGCCAAACAGCAGGCGGCGCGGCTGCTCAAGGAGCAGCAGGTGCAACTACCCCGACGCCAGCAAACAGCGGTCAAGAACTATCTCGCCGCTCTCCAAGGCTTGATCGCCACGCAACTCGGCCCAGAGGGGCCGTCACCGGAGCTGGCGAGGTATGAGGCTGCGCTCAAGGAGCTGACGGACACCCTCTCGCCGCCGCTGGCGACGGCGCAGCGGGAGCCGACGGCCCAGCCGCCGTCGATGTCGTCGGTGACACAAGCGGCCTTGGGGCCATCGGCTAGGGTTTCGTCGTTAGATCAGGAACCCGCTTCCACTGCGGGGTCTCAGTTAATGCAAGCCGCCGTTTCCATGATGGAGATAAACCAGGTGTTCGACCTGCAGTACCTGATGCTTCAACAGAACATCCAGGCAGAGAACAGGCAGTACACGACGCTATCAAACATCATGAAGACCAAGCACGATGCGGCGAAAAACGCGCTCTCGAACCTGAAATAAAGGATCGATTGTCCTGGTGGGCAGCCGATAGGCCCAGTCGTACTCACGCAAGGCCCACTTCACAACCGAGGCCCGGTAGGGAGCGGGTCGCCATCGACGATGAGATGCTGTTAGAGACAGGCGCCCTGGCCGGCTGGGTCGATGAAGATGGTGATGCCGTCCTCGTAGTGCCCAAATGGGCCGTCTTCGGTGTACGAGACGCTGTGCGACCCGACGCTCAGCTCGCTCGGGGACAGCAACGCCCCCTGCTGGAAGAAGTAGGCCTCCTCGAACCCGAACGGCGTCGGGTCGAGGAAGCGCTTGACCGGGCCCCGGTCGGTCGGCAGCTCGGCGCCGTCGAGGGTGAAGGCCAGGGTGAACTGGCGCAGATCGGCGATGGCGTCCTGCTCGGAGAAGGAACGATCACCGCCGGTGATCATCGCCACCACGACGACATGCCACTCCTCGACGCAATAGTGCCGCCCATCAAAGGGGGACCCTGAAAACGGCCGAATGCTCGCCTTCAGCTCCGGGTCGGCCGGTGTGTTGGTCTGGACGATCTGGTGACTGCGAATGATTCTGCCGGCGTTCGGAAAGGCCTCGAGGACCGCCTGCGCGTCACCCCTGGTGACCCGTCGTCTGCTGGAGGCGTTCGCCATGGACGGCCCTCCCGTCATCGAGCCTCAGTGGCCCGAACCGACAACTGGAGCGAAGCAGCGTCTCATGGCTCGCGACTGACGGCCAGCGAACGGTAATGACAGCGGTTTCTCGGCATGCCACAGGTGAACAATGCCCGCGAGGCCCATCGGCGTCTCCCGCCTGGCGACCATCTCTAGCTGGCTACGCTCTCGGCCTTGGACGGCTGCACCGTGCACGTGCGCCCAGGGCTGAGGTGCGGTCGGCCTGTCTCGACCGTTTCGGCATGGGATGTCGGGGTAGGGATATTTAGACCACGTTCGTAGCCACCCACTGGCCAGTGCACCGGCCTGGTCGCTTGCTGGCGCCTTCGGCCTCTGGTGGCGGTAGAGGGAAAGGTGGGCTGCCCATGAGTAACGAGGCGAGCAACGGACCGAAGCTTTCCGTCTGCCTGGGGTTCGACTTTGACGCAATCTCGCTGTGGATCGGGTCGCTCGGGTCCACCAGCCCGAGCATGATGTCGAGGGGCGAGTTCGGCGCGGCCGCCATCCCGCGCATCCTGGACCTGTTGGCGCGCTACGATGCCCGCGCCACCTGGTGCATCCCCGGCCACAGCGTCTACGCCTATCCAGACCTGGTCCGGCGCATCCGCGACACCGGTCACGAGCTTGGCCACCACGGCTGGGTCCACGAGAACCCGCAGAAGTTCGACCGGGACGGTGAGCGCCGGAACCTGGAGCGTGGATTCGAGGCGTTCGACAAGGTTGCCGGCGTGCGCCCGCGTGGCTACCGGTCGCCCGCCTGGGACTTCAGCGAGAACACCATCGACCTGCTGCTGGAGTTCGGGTTCGACTACGACTCCAGCTGCATGGGCAACGACGTCTACCCGTACTACCTGCGCCAAGGCGACCAGGCCTCACCGACCGAGCCGTACGTCTTCGGCCAGCCGGTCGATCTGGTCGAGGTGCCGGTGACCTGGGGGCTGGACGACTTCCCGCCGTTCGAGTTCGTGTGGGGGATGAACCCGGGCCTGACCAGCCCCTCCGATATCGAGGAGATCTGGCGCGGCGACTTTGACTACGCCTACCGGCACGCCCAGGGGGCGGTGTACGCGCTGACGATGCACCCCCAGGTCATCGGCCGGGGACACCGCATGCTCATGCTGGAGCGCCTCCTTGAGCACATGTCTGGCCATGACGGCGTGGCCTTCGAGACGATCGGCACCTACGTCGACCGGTGGAAGGCGGCCAACCCGCTCGACCGCTGGAAGAACGAACATCCCGAGTACGCCGAGCCTGGGACGCGCGGCGCCGCGTGAGCCCGACGCCCACGCTGTCCCGCCGCCGCCGAACCGGACGCCGGAGACCACGCTCTGGCGGCCGCCGGCCTTGTGTGCCTGCCCCCTGGCGGGTCGCCTTCCGCGACACGGGCGGGCCTGCTGTGGCGGCGGCGTCCACCGGGCCGATGGGGATGCATCCACGCCAAGGAGTGAGGTGGCCGTGACCGCCGACGCCGAGTACGTGCTCGAAGGCCTCGAGGGCCCCGCCGAAATCCTGATCGACCGCTGGGGCGTCCCGCACATGTACGCCTCAACCCTGTATGACGTGTTCCGGGTCCAAGGGTTCAACGCCGCCCGGGACCGGCTGTGGCAGCTCGACTTCTGGCGTCGCCGTGGGCTCGGCCTGCTCGCCGAGGTGTTCGGCCCATCCATGGTCGAGCGCGACCGTGCCTCCCGGCTGTTCTACTACCGAGGGGACATGCAGCCGGAGTGGCTGTCATACGGGTCGGACACCAAGCGGGTGGCGACCGCCTTCGTCGAGGGGGTCAACGCCTATATCCGCCTGGCCCTCCAGGACCGAGATCTGCTGCCGCTGGAGTTCCGCCAGCTTGGCTACGAGCCGGCGTTGTGGGCCGCGGAGGACTTTGCCCGCATCCGCTCCAACGGGCTGTACTACAACCTGGACTCGGAGGTGGCCCGCGCCCTGATCCTTCGCGACCACGACCCGCGGGTCGAGGAGCTGCGCCGGCGGCGTGAGCCGCCGTTGGACCTGGTCGTGCCCGAGGGCCTGGACCTGTCGGTGATCCCCGACGACGTGCAGCGCGTCTACCGCCTGGCGATCGACCCGCCCGACCTCAGCCAGGCTCGCGAGGCGGTGCTGCAGGGCAGCAACAACTGGGTGCTGGCACCCGAGCGGACCACCACCGGCCGGCCGCTGCTGGCCAACGACCCGCACCGGGCGCTGTCGGTCCCCTCCCTGCGCTACCTGGCGCACCTGTCCGCGCCCGGCCTGGACGTGATCGGCGCTGGGGAGCCTGCCCTGCCGGGGATCTCCATCGGCCACAACGGGCAGATCGCGTTCGGCCTGACGATCTTCGCGATCGATCAGGAGGACCTGTACGTCTACGAGACCAACCCGGACGAGCCGCTCGAGTACCGGTACCAGAGCCGCGGGGAGCCGATGCGGGTGGTGCGCGACACCGTCAAGGTCAAAGGCGGCGACGATGTCGAGGTCGAGCTGCGCTACACCCGCCATGGCCCGGTCATCTACGAGGACGTCGAGCGCCACACCGCCTTCGCGGTCCGCGCGGCCTGGCTGGAGCCGGGCATGGCCCCGTACCTGGGGAGCATGGACTATATGCGGGCGGCCAACTGGGACCAGTTCCTGGCGGCGATGAACCGTTGGGGCGCCCCGCCGGAGAACCAGCTGTTCGCCGACCCCTCTGGCCGGATCGGCTGGAAGGCGGCCGGGCTGACCCCGATCCGGCCCAACTGGGACGGCACCCTGCCCGTTCCCGGCGATGGCCGCTATGAGTGGGCCGGGTTCCGGGACATGGACGAGCTGCCGGTCGCCACCAGCCCTGAGCGGGGTTGGCTGGCCACCGCCAACGAGATGAACCTGCCCGACGACTACCCCGCCTACGACAAGGTCATCTCCTTCGACTGGTACGCCTCCTCTCGGGCAGAGCGGCTCGCCCAAGTCTTCGCGGGCGATCGGCGGTTCTCGCCAGAGGACTGCGTACGGCTCCAGTCGGACTTCGTCAGCCTCCCCGCCCGCCGGATCCTGCAGCGACTGGCACGGGTGCAGGCCGACGACCCGACCACGACCGAGGCGCTCCAGCTGCTGAGAGAATGGGACGGGGACCTGACCCCCGACTCGGCAGCGGGTGCGCTGTTCGAGGTCTGGTACCGCCGCCATCTCCGGCCGGCACTGCTCCGCCACGCCTTGGCCCGGCTCGTCCCGGAGGATCAGGTGGAGACCGTCGTCGCCAAGGTGACACCTGACGAAATTCTGTTGGCCGACCCACGTGGGGACCTGGCGATCATCGAGCAGCCTGCCGACTGGTTCGGTGAGGACGGCGAATCAATCCTCGACCAGATCCTGCGCGCAACCCTGGCCGCGGCGGTCGCTGAGGTGGAGGGGCTGCTCGGGCCGGACCGGGCGCAGTGGGCGTGGGGACGCCTGCACATATCTCGCCTAGCGCACCCGCTGTCGCCCCT
>DATABK010000054.1:0-2256 GCA_036259695.1 Actinomycetes bacterium
ACGCCGAAGGGCCGCGAGTTGGTCGGGATCGACCTGTGCCATGCGGCCTGAGGTGCCGATAGCCGACGCCAGCTGACGACTTGGGTGCCACATCGGCTGGGTGGAAGCCCGCTCGGCGCGCCGGTCAGTCCGGGGGGGCCAAAACCTGTCGGCGCGCCGAGTCGGTAACAACATAAGCTGACAGGACGTCCCCCACGACGCGACCCCCGAACGCCGTACTTTCCTGCTACGCCCGGTTTGGTGTTGCCTGTTCACCCTCAGTGGTGGAACATGGCTGTTGCGGCGGGGGCTTCGGAGGGGGCCGCGTAGTCGGGCCCCGGGCCTTGTAGGGACCCGGGGTCCTGCTTCTTTCCAGCCCAAGGGTCATCCCGGTCCGCCATTGAGAGGTACGTGGGACGCCCTGAGCGTCCAGCCACCTACGGTGGTCGCGTCAGCTTCCCCGTGCCAGCGCACGGCGGCGCCGGGAGTCGCGTGGGTCGACGACGCGTAGGACCTGACCGCCATTACTCTTCGACAGAACTGGCACAAGCGCAGTCGTTGGTCCAGGTCCGTACTGGTAGGCGTCTTCTGCTTTTGTGAGGGGCCGACTAAGCTGGTCCGCGGTCGGCGCATCCCACCGTGGTATTGGGATCGCTTTGGCCGATGAGGGGTGGTGACTGCTCGCAGCTGGGCGGTCGCGACGGCGGTGGCTAGTGCGAAGAGGTCCTGCCGTAGGCAGGGTTGCGTGGCTGGTCGCTCCGGGTTGGGAGGGCCAGTGGACGTGCCCGCAGACCAGACGTCATCAACAAGGCCCCCACGGCTTTGGCCCGCTCCGACAGGGATGCTGCCGCCGCGTCGTCGGCGGCCCTCTGGGGAAGCACCGCCGTTACCCCATCATCTGCAGATCAGCGGTGTTGGATGGTTGGTCGCCTCGGTGGTGCTGGTCGCGCTGTCGATTTTGGTCTTCGCCGGCGGGCTGCGCGGCCGCGCCGTCGGGGTCACAGTGGTCGACGATGCGGTGGTGAGGTGGCTGGCCGGGCTGGATGCGCCCGGGATGGCAGGGACCTGGCGGGTGCTGGCCTTCCTCGGCTCGTGGTGGGTCATCAACACGCTGGGAGGGGGACTGCTGGTGGCGCTGGTGGCGCTGCGGCGGTTCCGGCACCTGATCGTCGTGTTGATCGTCGCCCAGCTGCTGACCATGGTCATCTATGACTGGGTGGGTCCGATCGCCCAGCGGCCACGCCCGTTCGGGGTGGTTACCGGGGTCGGCTGGGGGGGCTGGGCCTTGCCGTCGGTGCAGGTAACCTCCCTGGCGGCCACGCTGGTGGTGCTGCTGTACACGCTGGTGCCGGAGGGGCACTGGCGGCAGCTGGGCAAGCTGGCGGCGACCGGGGTGGTGGCGCTTGCTGGGCTGGGACGGGTGGCGCTGGGTGCTGAGGCCCCGACCGACGTGTTGGTCGGTGCGGCCATTGGGGTCACGGTCCCGCTCGTCTTGTTCCGCCTGTTCACCCCCAACGAGGTGTTCCCGATCAGCTACCGCCGTGGCCGGGCCGCCCATCTGGACGTCACCGGCCAGCGGGGAGCCGCGATCCGGCGCGGCCTGGAGGATCAGCTGGGCCTAGCCATCACTGAGGTCAAGCCGTTCGGCCTGGCCGGCTCGGCCGGCTCGACCCCGCTGCGGATCACCGTCAAGGGCGACCCGCCCACCTCCCTATTCGCCAAGCTGTATGCCCGCAGCCATCTGCGGGCAGACCGCTGGTACAAGCTTGGCCGGGAGCTGTTGTACGGCCGGCTGGAGGACGAGAAGCCGTTCAATACCGTGCGGCGGCTGGTCCAGCAGGAGGACTACGCGCTGCGGCTGTGCCGCGACGCCGGCCTATCCAGCCCCAGACCCTACGGGGTCGTGGAGCTCACCCCCGAGCGGGAGTACCTGCTGGTCACCGAGTTCTTCGACGGCGCGGTGGAGCTGAGCGAGGCCGAGGTCGACGACGCCGTCATCGACGGCGGCCTACAGATCATCCACAAGCTGTGGGCGGCCGGGCTTGCCCACCGCGATATCAAGCCGGCCAACCTGCTGGTCCGCGACCAGCAGGTGCTGCTGATCGACGTCGCCTTCATCGAACTCAGGCCCACCCCCTGGCGTCAGGCCGTGGATCTGGCCAACATGATGCTGTGCCTGGCTCTGCGTTCCAGCCCCGAACGCGTCTACCAGCGAGCCCTTGGCCTGTTCACCGTGGAGGAGATCACCGAGGGGTTCGCGGCCGCCCGCGGCCTGGC
>DATABK010000055.1:0-2748 GCA_036259695.1 Actinomycetes bacterium
AAACAACTCGATCCGGCCACCCCGAAATTGCCGGCCGTTCTAGCGGACGTCGACCGCCACCCGGGGCGGGTTGCGGAGCTCGGAGACCCGGAACCCGCCGCGTGCGGCCACCCCGAGCCCGAAGCGCACCTGGCCCTCGAAGTCGCCGGCGAAGCGGACCTGGCGCAGCGCCGCCGAGCCCGGGCTGAGGGTGCCGGTGGAGAAGGTCGGCCGGCCGTCCGGGCCGCGGGCCCGGGCCGGCTGGAAGGCGACCTCCAGGAACGCCTGCCCGCGCAGGGCCAGCCGCCGCCCACCGGCGTCGGTGACCCGGGGCAGGTAGCGGACCTGGTAGCCGGGCAGCGACCCCTCGAAGGTGAACAGGACCCGGTCGTAGCCGTCCCGCTCGGCCGTCGCAACCGAGACCAGCTCGGGGGCCGGCCGGGTCAGCCGGTCGCGCTCGACCAGCTCGGTCCCGAACGGCCTGCCCGAACGCGCCGGCGTGCCCTCGCGCCCGTACCTGGCGTCCCAGACCCCGGCCACGAACGCGATCACCAGCAGCAGGAACAGCGCCCTGCCCATGGTCCGCATCGGGTCCCTCCTCGAGCCGGTCGCGCCGGTCGTCCCCAGGATGGTGCCAGGCCCGCCGCTACAATGAGGTCACCATGGCCACCACGCCCGTCCGGCTCGGCGAGACCGGCAGCGGCTTCCTCCAGCAGGTCGCGCTGGGCCCGCTGCTGAGCCGGTTCGCGGTCGACGAGGTCGGCGCCGGAGAGCGGGCCGCCGCCCTGGCCAAGCGCAGCATCAAGAAGGAGTCCAAGGTCGCCGCCCTGCGGCTGGCCGTGGCCGTCATGGACCTGACCACCCTGGAGGGGGCGGACACGGTCGGCAAGGTCCGGGCCCTCTGCTCCAAGGCCCGCCGGCCCGACCCGGCCGACCCCACGGTCCCGCCGGTGGCGGCCGTCTGCGTCTACCCCTCGCTGGTCGCCACCGCCCGCGAGGCCCTGGCCGGGTCGGAGGTCAAGGTCGCCTCGGTGGCCACCGCCTTCCCCAGCGGCCAGGCGTCGCTGGCCGTCCGCCTGGCCGACGTGGCCGAGGCCGTCGAGGCCGGCGCGGACGAGATCGACATGGTCATCAACCGCGGCGCCTTCCTGGCCGGCCGGCTCGAGGAGGTGTTCGAGGAGATCGTGGTCGTCAAGGAGGCCTGCGGCCAGGCCCGGCTCAAGGTCATCCTGGAAACCGGCGAGCTCGGCACCCTCGACAACGTCCGCCGGGCCAGCGTCCTGGCCATGGCCGCCGGGGCCGACTTCATCAAGACCTCCACCGGCAAGATCCAGCCGGCCGCCACCCTCCCGGTGGCCCTGGTCATGCTGGAGGCGATCCGCGACTACCACGACCGCACCGGCCGCATGGTCGGCATGAAGCCGGCCGGCGGCGTCCGCACCGCCAAGCAGGCCATCCAGCACCTGGTGGTGGTCAACGAGACCCTCGGCCCCGACTGGCTCACCCCCGAGTGGTTCCGCCTCGGCGCGTCCAGCCTCCTCAACGACTGCCTCATGCAGCTGGCCAAGGAACGCACCGGCCGCTACCAGTCCGGCGACTACTTCACCAAGGATTAGGCAATGGCTGACCAGCTCCAACGGCGGAGAGAGGGGACGCCGGCGCGGTTCGGGCTCGACTACGCGCCCGCGCCCGAGGCGACCGACCACGTGCAGCTGCGGTCCGACCACGGGCTGCTGATCGGGGGGCGGTGGGTCGAGCCGGTCTCGGGCAAGCGCTTCAAGACCATCAACCCGGCCACCGAGGAGGTCCTGGCCGAGGTCGCCGAGGCCGGGGAGGAGGATGTGGACGCGGCCGTCCGGGCCGCCCGGGCCGCCCACACCAGGGTCTGGTCGAAGCTGTCAGGGGCCGAGCGGGCCAAGTACCTCTACCGGATCGCGCGGATCCTCCAGGAGCGGGCGCGGGAGTTCGCGGTCCTGGAGACGATGAACGGCGGCAAGCCGATCAAGGAGTCCCGCGACGTCGACGTCCCCCTGGCCGCGGCCCACTTCTTCTACCACGCCGGCTGGGCCGACAAGCTCGACTACGCCTTCCCCGGCCGCCGCCCGGCCCCCCTGGGGGTGGCCGCCCAGGTCATCCCCTGGAACTTCCCGCTGCTGATGGCGGCCTGGAAGCTGGCCCCGGCTCTGGCCGCCGGCAACACCGTGGTCCTCAAGCCGGCCGAGACGACCCCGCTGACCGCCCTGCGGCTGGGCGAGGTCATGCTCGAGGCCGAGCTGCCCGAAGGGGTGGTCAACATCCTCAGCGGCGCCGGGGCGACCGGCGCGGCCGTGGTCGGCCACCCCGGGGTCGACAAGGTCGCCTTCACCGGCTCGACCGAGGTCGGCAAGGCGATCCAGCGCACCCTGGCCGGGTCGGGCAAGAAGCTGACCCTGGAGCTGGGCGGCAAGGCGGCCAACATCGTGTTCGAGGACGCCCCCCTCGACCAGGCGGTCGAGGGGATCGTCAACGGCATCTACTTCAACCAGGGCCACGTCTGCTGCGCCGGGTCGCGGCTCCTGGTCCAGGAGTCGATCGCCGAGCCGCTGGTCGACAAGCTCAAGCGGCGCATGGCCACCCTGCGGGTGGGCGACCCCCTGGACAAGAACACCGACGTCGGCGCGATCAACTCGGCGGCCCAACTGGCCCGCATCCGCGAACTCGCAGGCGCCGGCGCGGCCGAGGGCGCGCAGGCCTGGTCGCCGCCGTGCGAGTTGCCCGACCGGGGCTTCT